>CAZKUB010000098.1:0-6667 GCA_964555835.1 uncultured Thermoplasmatales archaeon | reverse complement strand
TCCCACAGAGACTCCGACCGAAATTCCCACAGAGACTCCGACTGAAACTCCCACAGAGACTCCGACCGAAATTCCCACAGAGGCTCCGACTGAAACTCCCACATGATAAACTTTTCTATCAAATTATTAGAATCTAATCAAGAAATCTATAAAAAAATATTAGCAGCTCTTTTACCAGATATTAGAAAATATATGTTAAAAGCTAAAAATAAATTAACAACAAATTTAAAACCAATTATTAAAAATCTTATAGAATCTTCTCCAGAGTACAATTCTTTATTGTTTGGTCAGCTTAAATATGAATTTGGAATTCCTAATTCTGAAGAAAAACTAAGCAGGCTATTGGATGTTTGGACTAATAATATTCAAATTACTTTTGAACAACCCAAAGTTACCAACAATCGTATTACTACATCTTTGTCTATTTTTATGATTAAATCTAATTTTTCTGATGTAATTTATCAAGATTTTGCTAGTGTATTAGATAAAGAAAGAGGATATTCTTTACCTTGGCTTAAGTGGTTATTATTAGATGGTAGAAAGGTTATTGTTCCAAAATATGAAGTTGTTATTGGCCCAAATAAATATTCTAGAACAGGCATGGCAGTTATGAAAAAATCTACTAAATTTTGGAAAGTTCCTTCTGAATATTCTGGAACAGAAAGAAACAACTGGATAACAAGAGCAATAGACTCTGCCCAAGACCAAATTCAACAAGAAATAGAAAAAGCAATAAAATGACATGTCAATATAATACTTGTTTTAAATCAATAAATAACATATCAGAAAATTTATTATTAAACACATTAGAAACTAATCTTAAAATGTTTTTTGATTGGTCTTTTTTGAAAATAGGTGCTTGGTTTGACGTTAACATACCAGAAGATAACATATACGGCGGAAGAAAATATTACAAATTATTACCAGTACAAGATCGATCTTATACAAATGGTCAGGTTTGGCAGGGTATAAAAAAAGATTGGGTGTGGGAAAAAAATATTGTTTTTGAACAAAACTCACCTACGTCTATAGACGGAGTATACATTAACAATAATTTTTTAGCTAATAGTTCAAATGCTTTTTCTGTTAATTATCCATTGGGAAGAATAACATTTAACACCCCGGTCAATACTTCTTTTAGCGTAGAATTAAATTATAGTTATAGAAATGTACAAGTTTATAGGTCAACAGATACTCCTTGGCTTAAAATTTTACAATATAATTCTTTTAATTCCACAAACAAAGATATAGAACAAGTAGCAGAAGGAGAATGGTCTATAGGAGCAAATCATAGAGTCCAACTTCCTTGCATAATTATAGAGTCTGCGGCTAGATCAAATTCTAGGCCATACGAGATGGGAAACGATCTTTTGTGGCTAGAGCAAGATATAATGTTTTATGTTTTAGCAGAAAACAAAAACCAAAGAAATAAGCTTTTAGATATTATTAGACTTCAACAAGATCTAAATATTCAGCTATTTGAGGCTAATTCAGTTGCTAGAAATGATGCGTATCCACTCAAAATTAACGGAGACTTAAAAAGTGGAACACTTAAAATGTATCCAGATTTAGTACAACAATATCCTTGGAGAAAATGTTTTTTCAAAGTTGTTGATTTATTTGAGATGGATTCTGTTCATACAAATTTATATCAAGGTGTTGCTAGAGCTACTTTAGAGATAATTTCTACTTAATTTTTTAAAAATAGTGTATTTCTAAGATAGACATTACGCTAAAATACTAATGGAGATTTATTATGGCCAATAATCGTATTTACTACGCAATTCAACAAGTTACACTAGGAAAAGATAAGACAGATGATGAAGCTGTACACGGCCTTCAAAGTGCTGGTATAACTACCAACTTTAATCTAGAACAAGTTTTTGAGCTAGGACAACTAGCTATTTATCAAAATGTTGAAGGTATTCCAGAAATAGAAGTAGCGTTAAACAAAGTGTTAGACGGCTATCCTTTGGTTTATGTTATGGCCACCGAAAATGGTTCTAACATTAATACTGCTTTAGTTGCTGAGAGTCCAGATATTGCTGGTCGTCAAAATGCTAGAGTTGATATGACTTTATCTATTTATTCTGATCTTCAAACAAGTGCTACTAATACTCCTATTGCGGCTGTTGTTTGTTCTGGTATGTATGTTAGTAGTGTATCTTATACTTTTCCAGTAGACGGAAACTTTACTGAAGATGTAACTCTTGTTGGTAATGATAAAGTTTGGGGTGCTACTGTTGATGGTCATTTTGATAACAATGATGATGTTCCAGAATCTTTAGAAGGAGTAAATCGTAGACAGCATCTAAATATGTCAGCTTGTGTTTTTCCAAGTCAAATTCCAGGAATTGATAGCAACGGAGCAAATACATTAATTGGTAACGGTAGCGGTTTTGCTTGCCATTTTCAAAACATTACCGTTAACTGTGATCTCGGCAGAGAAGCTATTAATGAACTAGGAAGTTTTGCTCCATATCATAGATATGTAACATTTCCTGTTGAAGTAACTAGTGAGTTTGAAGTTTTAGCTGTTGATGGAGACGAAATTAATGCCACAGAAGATGGGTATTATACTGGTACTATTATCGGTGATGCTGCTACTGCTCAGGTTGCAGGCGCAACTGACACTGGCTGCGATAATCCAAGATTTAATCTTTTAGATCAAACAATTTATTTAGAAACTTGCGAAGGCACAAAAATTCATCTTGGCAATAAGAACAAACTATCATCTGTTAACTACACAGGTGGAGACACAGGTGGTGGTAATGTGACTGTTAGCTATAGTTATACTAACTTTAATGATTTTGTTGTGGCTCATAGCGGAGGTTTATTCTACGACGACGTAAGCTCCACCGGCTACACCGCTCCATAGTAAATAATTTCGATAACGGATTTTAAAGGATAATGGATCAAGAAAGCAGAATATTAAACATATACCTATCCAGGATATTATCTGGATCATATGTTTTTTTATATAAACACAAAAAGTATAAACTGTCTTATCCCGACATTTCAATTAAGTACGAGGCAGAATTATACGCAGAAGAAGAATATCAGAAAAATAAATATAACGATTGGATTTCTCAAGATGAGATTTTGTTATTTTTAGTGGATTTAGGTTTGTGGTCATATTCTGGAGATGATGAGTTAAAAAAAATAGAAAACAGAATAGAAGACACAAAAATAGATTTGTTTAATAATTTTCTAAACCCAAAAGCTATTAAGAGCTTAAAAAAAACACTTTCCAATCTTAACAAAACATACGATAGACTATATAATCAAAGACACAGTTTAGACGGCGTTACTTTAGAAGGATATGTAAATCAGCTAAAAAATCAATATATTTTAATAAATAGTTTATATGACGAGAATAATCAAAAAATATTCACCAACATAGACAATATTGATTATTGCTATTTTGATGCTATTCAAACAGAAATAAACAAAAATATAATAGATATTACTACTTTTAGAAAAATAGCAAGATACCCCTCGTGGAAAACATATTGGTCTGCTAATAAAGATACTTTGTTTGATAAGCCAACAACAGAATGGACAGACGAACAAAAAACGCTAGTAGTATTTTCTAAGATGTACGATTCTGCAACAGAGCATCCTGACTGTCCGCCCGATTCTGTTATAGAAGATGATGATATGTTTGATGGATGGATGGCTATTCAAAAAAGAGAAGGAGAAAAGAATAAAGCTAAAAATAGAACAGAAAAAATGCTTAAAGGCAAAAACATACACAACGCTAAAGAAGTATTTTTAATGGCAAACTCTAAAGAAGAAGCACAAAATATATATAGCTTGAATGACAATACATCTAGAAATATTATTAAAGAGAGAAATTCTTTAATCAAAGATAGCAATCAAGATATAAAAGAATCTGATTTGCCGGATGTTAAAAGAGATTTGGTTGTTCAAAATAATCAACAATTTATTAACAGCAGGAAGGGACGATGAACAACGAGGAAAAAATATTAACAAAACGCTTTCAAACAACTATGATTGGTGCTTTGTATGAATTTGAAGAATCTTTTGGTTATTTGTGGGGTCAAGATAAAGAAGAAAAAGATTTGACAGCAAATGAAAAAAGATTTAGAATAAAGTGGGAAGATACCAGAAACCATATACTAAATAACGGTAATTCTCAGCTTAGAAAATGTATTAGTGATTTATCTAATAAGAACGTAAGATATAGTTATAAATTTTATAATAGGAAAGGATAGTTATGAAAACTAGAGAATTTACTGTAGAAGTAGAAGGCAAAGATGTTGAACTTATGGTCAGATCCCCTTCTGTACAAGACCAAAAAGAAGCCTCAAAAGCCTATAATCAGGCATTTAGCGATGCTATTAAAGCAAGAGCTATTGTTCGTCTAAAAATAGATGAAATTTTAAAAGAACAAGGATTATGGGACGACAGCAAACAATTTCAGCTAGAAAAATTACAATCAGAAATTTTAGAAAAAGAAAGAAGTTTAGCCAAGGGTGGTATTCCTCTTTCTAGAGCTAAAGAAATAGCCTTAGAAATGAGAAAGTTAAGACTACAACTAAGAGATTTGATATCTGTTAGAACTAGTATGGACAATAATACTGCTGAAGGACAAGCAGATAATGCTAAATTTAATTATTTAGTTTCTGTTTGTACGGTGTATAAAGAGAATAATAAGCCCTATTTCAGTAGTCTGCAAGATTATTTAGACAAATCTATTACTACTGTGGGTTTACAAGCTGCCCAAAATTTGGCCAATATGATGTACGGTTTGGATAACGATTATGAAAGTAATTTACCAGAAAATAAGTTTTTAAAGCAATATCATTTTGTTGACGAAAATTTAAGATTTATTAACAAAGAAGGCAAATGGGTAGATGAAGATGGTCGTTTAGTTGATGAAGAAGGTAATTATATTGATAAAGATGGTAATTTGGTAGATAAATATGGTCATAGGGTTGACGAAAACGGAGAATACATTGTTGATGCTAAACCATTTCTTGATGATGATGGCAACCCAATAATACAGGACGAAAATAAGGAAAGTGAAGAACAAACAGATGACAACGAAGAACAATCTAAAAAACGAGGAAGAAAACCTAAGACCACACAAACAAACACTCAAGAATAGTGATTTATCATTTGTTTTTCAAATTTATCCCCACAGCAATTTTGTTGATGGGGATATTTTTATATAGGAATAAAATATGGCTAGTCAATTTAATTTAACGGCACAAATTAACTTGCGAGGTCCATCAAACCTCAAGCCGGTTGTTTCTAAAATTAAAAAACAACTAAACTCTATAAAAGTAGAAATTAATCCTAAACTTAATGCTTCTACCGCGAGAAATGTTTCTCAATTAAACAATAAGTTATCTAGACTAAATAAAACTCTTAAAAGCACAAAAGTTAATGCTAATAGCGCAGCTAATGCTATCGCAAATTTGGGTAAATCTATTAATGCTGTAAACTTTAGAACTGTTCCTAAAAACATTGCACAAGTAGCCAAAGCAACACAAAAATTAGCTAACAATTCTAAAAATGCAGGCAAAAACTTAAAGCAAGCTTCTGATGCTATGTTTGATTTTGGTAAGCAATCAGCATTGGCCGTTAAAAGATTTACGGCTTTTACTATTGTTACCGGGGTTATTTATTCTTTAACAGGGGCGATAAGCAGAGCAACTAAAGACTTTATTGCTTTTGATAAAGAGTTTGTTAGGTTACAACAGGTTACCGATTCTACTTCACAAGGATTGAATTCTCTTAGAAAAACAGTTACGGAACTTTCTACTGGTTTGGGTGTAGCATCCAGCGATTTGGTTACAGTTTCTGTTACCTTAGCCCAAGCCGGTTTCTCCGCAAAACAAACAGAACAAGCTCTTAGGGCTTTGGCTAAAAGTGCTTTGGCTCCTACTTTTAAAGATTTGAATAGTACAGTTGAAGGATCAATTGCTTTACTTAGACAGTTCGGAATACAAGCCAATCAACTTGAGGCTGCTTTAGGTTCAATAAACGCGGTTTCTGCTAAGTTTGCTGTTGAATCTGATGATATTATTCAAGCTATTCAAAGAGCTGGTGGTGTGTTTGCTGCTGCTAGTAAAGGAGTAAGCCAAGGTACTGATGCTTTAAATGAATTTATTGCTGTTTTCACTAGTGTTCGTGCTACTACAAGAGAAAGCGCACAAACAATTGCTACTGGCTTAAGAACGATTTTTACTAGAATTCAAAGATCTGATACAATTAATTTATTAAGAGATTTTGGTGTTGAATTAACAGATTTAGAAGGCAGGTTTGTTGGTCCGTTTGAAGCTATTAAACGACTTAGCACGGCCTTAAACCAATTAGATCCTAGATCTTTACAGTTCTCTTTAATAGCCGAAGAGCTTGGTGGATTTAGACAAATAGGCAAAGTAATTCCATTGCTTCAACAGTTTGCAACAGCACAAGACGCTCTAAGAACTGCGCAAGCCGGACAAACATCTCTTACCAAAGATAGTATTATTGCTCAAACGTCTTTAGCTAATCAAATATCAAAAGTTAGACAAGAGTTTGATGCTCTTATTCGTTCTATAGGAGAATCAGAAGGATTTAGAAGTTTAGTTAGGTTATCTTTAGATTTAGCTGGTGCTTTAATAAAAATAGCAGATGCTATACAACCTATACT
>CAZKUB010000097.1:0-13906 GCA_964555835.1 uncultured Thermoplasmatales archaeon | reverse complement strand
TAATTTTTCAAAATTTAGCATAAGCTCTGATGAATTAAGTCTTTCAAGTTTTAAAGTTTTAACAACGATATCACGCATATATAAAACATTACGATTAACAACGCCTAACAATTCTTTTAATTTTGGATCCTTTTCTCTTTCCTCAATAGTTGGAAGAAGACCAACTAAAGGAGTAAGAGGGCTTTTAAGATCATGACCAAGTTGACCTATAAACTCAACTTTATGTTTCAAAAGTTTCTGTATTTCTTCAGTTCTTTCCTCAACTTTTTTCTCAAGGTCCTGATTAAGAACTCTAAGTTCTCCCTGAGCCTTTTTTAAATCATTATTTGTAGATTGTAGACGTATATTCATCTCCTCAATTCTACGAGCGTTTCTAATTCTTTCTTCCTCAGCTGCAAGACGCTCAGTTATATCTCTAATGCTACCCTGTATTTTAAACTCATTTTTACGCCCCATTACTTCAACATTATGGCAAATTAGTTTTCCATTAATTTCAACAGGAACGTTTCTATCAGAATTAGTTATGATAAAAGTCTCAAAACTATTAAGTTCTTTATTCATCATTTCTTTCTTACCAACACCTGAAAAAAACTGTTTATGAATCTTTTTCCAATCATTTTTAGGAATAATTTTTGAGAATTTTTCACCAATAAGATTTGATGAAGAGTAACCTGCTATTTTTTCTACAGCATTATTAATATAAGTAATTCGCCCTTTTGGCGATAATTGGAAAATAATATCACTCACATCACTGAATAAATCCTTCTGACCCAAAGCAATAGTTGTATCAGAAATAACTCCAAAATATTCAAAAAGGGAATTATAGCGTTCATGTGATTCTTTGAGTTTTTCTCTTAAATCTAAAGCTTCCTTTTTTAAAGATTCAATATCATTAGGTAACTCTTCATTAAAATCTGTTTCAAAGGATTTATCCTCTTCATTTAAAGAAACAGTTGTTTGAGGATTTTCATCATCAGATATTATTTGTTGAGATGCTGATTCCTCTTCATAATTTTGCATACTGCCTGTCAATAAACCCTTTTTTTCCTCATCTCGCAGAACTCTTACAATATCTGAATCATCATGCATGAAAGCCTTATTCACCTACCATACTTTAATGTTTAGAGTATATTAAAGGTTTTTTAAAATATTATATGTCAATTTATCCAAAATATATAAATCCAGATAAATGTTTTGGATTTTTAAATGAAAACTCTTGGGGTGTACACAAAAGATTTCTCACTGTACTATGATTTGCTTAAAATTCTAAGGAAAAGAAAAATACCCTATGTTTCTCTTTCATCGCTTAAAAATATACCAAGTAAAATAGGAGTAATAATCACATCAAACAGTGAATTACATGATTTAAAATATTCAAAAGTAATTGCTGCAGATGCATATGATACAATTAATCATGCCGTAGATCTCGCCCTTCAGATGCTTATTGGAAAAGATCTTTATTCAAAGCTTTTCATTGGAATTGACCCGGGCGAATATCCTGGAATTGCAGTTGTAGGAGACGAGTTACTTCTTTATAAAACAAGCGTTGATGACCCTGAAAAAGTTGTAAAAAATGTTAAAAGGGTTTTAAAAGAATATCCTGCAAATCAGACGATAATAAGAATAGGACATGGTTCAATTAACATAAGAAATCGTATAATTAACTCACTTATAACATTGGGAATACCCATTGAAATTGTAGATGAAACAAAAACAACACCATATCAGCAAACAAAACGCCCACAAAGAGATAAAGATGCTGCAGCTGCAATAGCCTTAATTCATGGTGGAAGAGTTCAAAGTAAACTACCTCTTGAACCTACAAGAGGAGAAATAAGAATCATACAGGAAAGAAGTAGAAAACTAACTAACGGCAGTTTTTCAATTTCAGAGAAAACTGCGATAGATGTAATAAATGGAAAAATAAGTCTTAGCGAGGCAATAGAAAAAGAAAAAAGCCGTAAGAAACCCAAACGTTTATGAGGCTGTCTCATATGTGAGTTGGGTAAAAGTACTATGAATGTGAAAAGAGCACTAATAAGCGTTTCAGATAAAACTGATCTTTCTGATTTTGCAAAAAACCTATCAAAACTTGGCGTAAATATTATATCAACAGGTGGAACCGCACGTTTTTTAAAAGAAAACAATATAGAAATAACAGATGTAAGTAGTATTACAAATTTTCCAGAAATGCTAGACGGCAGAGTAAAAACCCTGCATCCAATAATTCATGCTGGAATTCTTGCAAGAAGAGATATTCCTGAACATATGAAAACACTTGAGAAACACAAAATAGAGCCTATAGACATGTTAATTGTAAATCTTTATCCTTTTGAAGAAACAATTAAAAAATCAAAAGTTACAATCGATGAAGTAATAGAAAATATAGATATAGGCGGCCCAACTCTAATCAGAGCTGCTGCAAAAAACTACAGAGACGTAATTGTTGTAACAAATAAAGACCAGTATCCAGTGATTATAGATTTAATAAAAAACAAAGGAAATCTTGATATATCTGAGCGTGAAAAACTTGCAATAGAAGCGTATTCTCATACAGCACAATATGATACAATGATCTCAAATTATCTTCGAAGTAAATGGACCGATGAAATCCTACCCGAAAAACAAACAATTACCCTGAGAAAAAAACAGGATATGAGATACGGTGAAAATCCACATCTAAAAGGCGCATTCTATAAAAAAATACCTGAAACAACAGAACCCTGTATTACAAATGTAGTAAAATTACAAGGAAAAGAATTATCATATAACAACATTCTTGATTCAGATGGCGCAATAGAAGCCATAAAAGAATTCACAGAACCAACATGTGTTATTATTAAACATGCAACACCTTGCGGGATTGCAAGTGCAAAAAACCTGCTTTCTGCTTGGAAATATGCATTTGCAACAGATACATATTCACCCTTTGGAGGAGTAGTAAGCTTTAACAGAAAAGTCGACAAAGACGTTGCAGAAGAGCTAGCTAAACTCTTTTTAGAAGTAATAATAGCACCAAGTTACAGCAAAGAAGCCGTAAAGGTATTTTCTCAAAAGAAAAACCTAAGAATACTAGAGCTAAAAGGACTTGACAAAAAAATAGACAGAAAAGGAATTATCTACAGAAGTGTCGTAGGAGGATTTCTCTCACAGCAAAGAGATATAAAAATGACAACAGAAAAAGAATGGAAAATTGTAACAAAAAAGAAACCTACGAAAAAAGAAATGGAAAGCATGAAATTTGCAGTAAAATGCGTAAAACATGTTAAATCAAACAGTGTAGTATTTGTAAAAGATACACATACTGTTGGAATCGGTGGCGGACAAACCGCACGTGTTGATGCTACATGGATTGCAACTCATAAAGGAAAAGAAAACATTAAAGGGAGTACTATGGCATCTGATGCATTCTTCCCGTTCAGAGATGCAGTAGATTTAGCAGCAGAAGCAGGAGTCGTAGCAATTATTCAACCTGGCGGAAGTATACGTGATGAAGAAGTAATACAAGCAGCAGATGAGCATGGCATCTCAATGGTTTTTTCAGGTCAAAGATACTTCAGGCATTAGAAAAAAATGCTTTGAAAATATTATTAAAGGCTTTTGTATAAGCATTGGCTGATGGAATTAAAAATTAAAGTAAAAGATGGCCCAGGTAGAATCGGTAAATTAATAATAAATGAAGAACAGATTTTAACGCCAAATATAATTTTTATAAACACTGACAGGTTTAAATCTCCTGATTTTTCAGATCTACTTATTTCAAATGTATCTTTAGATACAAAAAAACCTGTTTTAGAATATAAGAATAAAGCAATACCAAAAGATTTTTTAAAGTTAGATGAAAAAGATTATTATTTCCAGGACAAAAAAACAGGTGTAACAATTGTTGAGTATGCTAATCAGCTTTTTGAAAAACCAAGAAAATTTGTTGATTGTATAATAAATCTAAGGAAAAAAGTTGGACCTGGAAGTATTATTTATACACCAGGTGTTGCTACTCCTTCTAATCTTGCACTTTTAACATATTTGAGCATTGATTTTTTTGATTCTTCAAGTGCTATAATCGCAGCTAGAAACAAAACAATGTTTTTTCCAGATGCAGAATACAAAATAGATGATTTATCAGAATTAGCTTGTAATTGTCCCATATGTAATTCAAAAGAAAAAATATCAGAGCTTACTTTTGAAGATATACTAAATCATAACTATTACATACTTTTTAATGAGCTAAGACAAGTAAGAAACATGATCTATTCTGGCAATATTAGAAACTATGTTGAAAAAAAAGTACAATCAAAGCCTTTGCACACAGCAATTCTTAGAAATCTAGATAGGATAAATTATAGTTATTTAGAAGAAAATACACCAGTTGTAAATAATAAAATCATTTATGCAACAAGTAATGAATCATTCAACAGACCTGAAATAATTAGATTCCAACAGAGAATCCTAAACAGATATATTAAACCGGTTTCTGCAGAAGTACTTCTACTTTTACCATGTTCTGCTAAAAAACCGTATTCTTTTTCAAAAACTCATAAATTTTTTAGACGTAAAATCTTTGAAACAAGCAATCCTGATATAGTTCATGAGCTAATAATCACTTCACCTCTAGGTCTTGTCCCACGAGAATTAGAACTTATTTATCCTGCTGCAAATTATGATATCCCTGTTACAGGAATCTGGAGTGAAGATGAAAAAAAAATGATTAAAGATTTACTTAAAGAGTATCTTTCTAAAAACAAATATGAAAAAATAATAATTCATCTACCTCAAGAACTTGTAGATTTTATAAAAGAAATATACAAAAAACCTGTTATTTCATGTATTGATAATCCTACCTCAAATGAGTCACTTACAAATCTTTATAATGTTTTAGAAGAGACTGTTTCTGTTTTTAAAAAAGTAGATAAAAAAGAGCGGCAAAGACAAAATATCCAAAGTATTGCATGTTATCAATTTGGTATAAAAACAGGTAAAAAACTTCTTAAAAATACAAAGATAACTGGAAGATATCCAACTTTAAAAATAATGCAAGAAAATAAACAGCTTGGAATGCTTATAGGAGATAAAGGTTTTATTTCTCTTACACTAGAAGGTGCAGAAAAAATATCAAGTCTTTGTGATTATAAACTTGATATATCTGATGATTTTAAACCGAAAGGATCAATTCTTGCACCGGGCATAATTAATGCATATAGTAATATCAGGGTTGGAGATGAAGTTTTAATTTTTAGAAAAAACAAGTTAATTGGTGTCGGCGTTGCGTGTATGAACGGTAGCGATATGATTGATTTAAGCTATGGTGAAGCAGTAAAAATTAGGCATATAACAATTTAAAAACGACGTAGAGGTTTTTCAACACCGCAGAAAGGACATGAAAGAACTGATGTATCTTCATACAAAATTGTTCCTTCAGCCCATACTGTTACGCCTTCACCACATTTACTGCATTTAAAATTTGCATTCAAGGATTTTTTTTCAGGTATTTCTTCTTGGATACATAATGGATGTACTGGTATAATTCCTAGTTCACCACAATCAGGGCAAGTCATTTTTACAGGTTTTTTATCGTTTTTCCTTGTTTTTTTAATAGCAAAAATACCCCAACAGTTTTGGCATTTAAAATGATAGAGCCCTCCTTTTAGTGTTTTTTCAAACTCCTCAACACTCATGTATCGCTTTACGTCCTGTTTTGATTTTAAAATTATTAGCATGAAAAATAAAACAATTAAAAAAACATATGAAACAGCTATAATAAGCTGCCATCCTTTATCATATATAATATCAAAGATATAGAATACAAAAATCCAGAATCCAACCAGAAACAATATAGCATATGGTGCTTTTGAGTATAGCCATTTCATTTTTTCACCTTTGCACTCATCACAGAATTTAAAAGGATCAACAAAATGAATATAACATAATACATTTTAATTCTAAGTAGTATATTCATAAATCACCTTTTGTAAGAGCAAATCCTATCAACCAAACCCATAATTTATATATTAACAGTTGTATTTGTATCTTTCTATTTATAAATAACATATATAATTCCTACCAGGATAAACATGTTTAGAAAAATTATAACATAGATTATAAAATATTATTGATTGTTACCTAAAAAAGGTTTGTAAAATGAAGCCAGAGATACATACATCAGCATATATAGATAAAACAGCAGTAATAATTGGAGATGTCAAAATAGGAAAAAACTGTGGTGTATACCCCTGCGCAGTTATACGTGGAGACGAAAACAAAATAGAGATACATGAAGGATCCAACATACAAGACAATTGTGTACTGCATTGTGATAAAGATCACAGTGTAAAAATAGGAAAAAATGTTACAATTGGACATTGCGCAATGATACATGGTGCCACAATTGATGATAACTGTCTTATAGGCATTAATTCAACTGTTCTAAACGGTGCAAAAATAGGTAAGGGATCAGTAATTGGTGCAAATGCACTTGTAACCTCAGATATGATTGTGCCAGAAAATAGCATGGTTCTAGGAATTCCCGGTAAAATTATAAAACAGGATAAAGAGTTTGAAAAAAACGCGATTAAAAATGCTGAAATATATATGAAAATAAGCAAAAACCATAAAGAAAAAAAATATGAAAGAAACTAAAATTTATTTTTCAGTTTCACACGCGTGTAGTTAAGAAGACCCCCTGCATCTCTTATAGCTATTATCTCTTTAGGAAGTTTAGGAAAACTATATTTTTTTCCATCAACTTTTATAACTCCATCGTCTACATCTAGAGAAAGAGTAGAACCTTTTGAAAAAGCTTTAACCGCTGCAGGGCATTCTATTAAGATAAGACCTTGATTAATCGCAGATCTGTAAAATATACGAGCAAAACTCTCGGCAATAACTGCTTTTATACCAACTGCCTTAAGCCCAATTACTGGTTGCTCACGACTACTACCACATCCAAAGTTTTTACCAGCAATAATAATATCTCCGGGCTTGACATTTTTTGCAAAATCAGAATCTAAATCCTCAAGCAAGTGTGGTTTAATTTCCTCAGCAGTGCTACAGGTATATGTATATTTCCCAGGAAATAGTTGATCTGTATTTATGTTGTCCCCATAACACCAAATCTTCATTTTTGTATCACCTCACAAGGATCAGAAATTTTACCCTTAATTGAAGATGCTGCAACAGTTGCAGGACTTGCAAGATAAATCTCTGCATCTTTACAGCCCATACGCCCTTTAAAATTACGATTAGCAGTACTAATACAACGTTCACCCGGTGCAAGACAACCCTGATGAGCCCCAAGACATGGTCCACAACCAGGAGGCAATATTACTGCTCCTGCTTTTACAAGGCTTTGTATAACCCCTTTATCAATTGCATCTTCAAAAATACTTTTTGAAGCAGGTAAAACAAGAAGTCTAACATCAGAATGTACTTTTTTTCCTTTCAAAATATCAGCTGCTATTTCTAAATCAGAAAGGCGACCGTTTGTACATGTTCCAATTAGACATTGTTGAATTTCTATATCAGATAAATCTTGTACAGGCTTTACATTATCAACACTATGTGGACATGCGACAACAGGTTCAATATCTTCTAAATTATAGTTAAATTCTTTATAATAACATGCATCTTTATCATTATAAGCAGCATTATATGATTTTTCTGAAACACCAATTTTTTCCAAATAATTCTTAGTAATCTTATCAAACATAAAAACACTGTTTTTCGCACCCATCTCAACACCCATATTACATATTGTAAATCGGTCGTCAACAGAGAACTGATGTACAGTACCATGATACTCAACAGAGCAATAATTAGCACCAGATGCAGAGATATCACCTATTATATGAAGTATAAGGTCTTTTACATAAACACCTTTTTTTAGTTCACCATTAAGGTTCATTTTAATAGTATTTGGAACTTTAAGCCATGTCTCACCAGTAAGCATTAAAGATGCTGCTTCAGTTCTATCAATTCCTGAAGAAAAAGCACCAACTGCTCCATATGAACAAGTATGTGAATCACTTCCAAGTAAAAGCATTCCTGGCCGAGCAAACCCTCTTTCAACTACAATCTGATGACAAACACCAACTCCTACATCAAAGAAATTTTTTATACCATGTTTTTTTACAAATTCTCTTATAATTTTATGATTATTTGCTGTTTTTTCTGATGCAGCAGGAATTACATGATCAAGAACGATTATTGATAAATCATTTGAGAAAACATCATATTTTTCAAGTTCTGGTGTTATTTTTTGAATAATTGCTGCAGTATTGTCGTGTGTTAAAAGATGATCAGGATGAACTGTTACTATCTGACTTGGGACAACTTCTTTATTACCTGAATTTTTTGCAAGTATTTTTTCTACAAATGTCATATTCATAAATTATTACCTCCACTAATATCTAAAATCTACTTTTAGTCTGGAAAATGGAATCAGTTAATCCTCTTTAAATTTATTCAAAAAGAAAAAATAACATTTTGTTAGAATTATAAGAAAAATATAAAGTCTAGAATCTACATATTACGTATTGAGGGTATAAGTGGAGAGATGAAAAAAAGAGTTTTTATTAAAAGTAGTCATGCGCTTGCAGGGGTATTAGAAACACTACTTTTAATAGGATTAGTTGTAATGATTCTTGCAACTATACAAATTTACTATATACCAGATATAATGGAGCAAAGAGAATCAGAGCACATGAACAAGGTGTCAAATCAGTTTTCACAGTTAAAATCAACTATTGAAATACAATCTATGATGGGCGTACTCAATGAAGATGAGGCAATTGCTCGTTCACCAATATCATCACCAATAACACTTGGAAGTGATAAACTTCCTTATTTTGTAACATCTTGGGCTCTTGGAAATGTAAAAATAATTGACAAAGATGCTGCAGGGGAAAGTAGAATAGTCATTTGGCCGGCTCCTGAAGATTTTATAAACGGAGTAATACCTCTAACATCCATTAATTATGAGGCAAATAATGCATATTTTGTTGATCAAAGCTATATACTGCAGGGTGGTGGTTTGATACTAAAACAGCCAGACGGCGAAACAATGAAAATTGCACCACCTATACTTGTCGAAAATAATTCAGATTCAATTAATATAATATATTCCTTGCCCATCTATATAAGTAGAGCAGGAAAAAACCAGTCCGCAACCATGATAGATGATGTCTATATAAGAACAAACTACATAAAAAGTTATAAGCATGCTGATCTAAGTGGAGATACAGAAATCCACATATATACAAAATATATAGATGCATGGAGTCAAAGTCTGATAAATGATGATTCTGGTATTTTGTGGGAATATTATACTAATGGATATATAAACGTTGATGTTGATCATACAACAAATCCATCAAATATCAAAATTACAAATGGAACAAAAAATATTACTGTGGAATGTACAATAGTAGAGATAGGAGCACAGATAGGCCCTGGGTTCATTAATTAAAAAATAACTGAGAAAATATATAACTTTGTTTTGGAATACCAAACATCTGAAATAAAGGTCAAAAATATAACTAAGAGCGAATAAATAATGGAAGAAAAAAAAACAGAAAAAGAAAGAATTCTAAAAACAGAGATTTCCGGATTTGATGAATTATTTAAAGAAAAAGGGATCCCTAAAGGAAACTCGATACTAGTGGCAGGAGGGCCCGGGACTGGTAAAAGTACATTATGCAGACAGATATGCTACAATTTAGTATCAAAAGGAAAAAACTGTATGTATGTAAGTTTTGAAGAAAGCAAAGATCGTGTGATAAAAAGTATGAATTCTTTTGGATGGAACGTTGAAAAATATTTAGAAGAAGGAAAGCTTCTAATCCAAAAAATAAATCCTTTAGATATACTTAGGATGAAATTTGGATCAATAGGTGGTTCTGGTTCTGCAACCGAGCTTTCTTATAAAATAAAGCCACTGGTGATTCCGAAAGACTTTAATCCAGAAGTAATAGTTGTTGATTCATTAACTGCAATTATTGCAGTATCAGTTACAAAAGATAAAAACTATAGAGTTTATCTGCAGCAACTTTTTAGTTTTTTTGAAGAAACCGGCTCTACAAGCTTTTTGATAACTGAGACAGATCCTATACCAACAAGATATAGTGAGACAGGAATAGAAGAATTTCTTGCAGATGGAATAATAGTATTGTATAATATTAAACGATCAAATTCACGAGAAAATGCAATCGAAGTTTTAAAAATGAGATACAGCCAACATGAGAAAAAAAGTATTTTAATGCAAATCACAGAAAAAGGAATAAAAGTAAGCCCTAATAAAGCTGTTTCTTTAGACTAATAAAGATGTAGGTTTTTATAAAAATTTGAAGGGTTCTGCATGCTTATCAAGTTTTTTCGCACCATATTTTATAATACATGTTTCAATTTGTTTTACCTGGTTTTTATTAAGTCCTGTTCTTTTTAAAATCAGGTTATCCTCTTCATCATAAACTCTTATTACTCCTTCATCAGAGTTAAGAATTGCTTTTGTTATTTTGCCGTTTTGAAGCCATATCCATATATGCACGTTTTGGTCGTTCATATGATCACCTGATTTTTATTATACTTTCCCAATAATAATTTTATCTTGCTAACTATATAAACATTTCTATACAATTATTTCCATTTTAATAAAAAAGTGAAATTTTGTAGTATAATCAAAGGATAAAATAATATATGCCAAACGATATATCAAATTGCAACGATGCAAACTCAAAATATATGCTAATTACTAAGGATGGGATAAAAATATGGAAAGAATCAAAACAGGAATTGAAGGTTTAGACGATATAATAGAAGGGGGCCTACCGGAGAAATCAGTAACACTTGTATCTGGACCTCCTGGAGGGGGAAAAAGTATTTTTTGTTTCCAGTTTTTATGGGAAGGAGTAAAAAATGGTGAAAAATGCTTATTTTTAACACTAGACAAAAAATCAGAAGGTTTAATACTACAAGCAAAAGAACTAGGTTTTGACTTTGAACCAGCAATAGGCGAGGGACGTATTAAGTTCCAATTCTTAAATATAAATAAAAAGCTTGTATACGAAGCTATGACAAACGAGATTTTATCTGGAAATTATAATAGAATCGTTCTTGATTCAATTACACCCCTATCAGAAATGCCTATGATACTCAGAAATGAAGGAGAATTTGGTGTTGATAACACTTTTTCAAACCCTGATGATTATCCTTCTAATGTTAGCCTTCCAACAAGAAGATTACACTTAAGATACATTATGAACACTTTAGAGTCGGCCAATAGCACATCAATAGTTACATCAGAGCTACCGGCCGGTTCAACTTTACTGTCAAGAGATGGAATTTCAGAGTTTCTAGCAGATGCTGTAATAAAACTAAGTGTAGATACAACGATGGATAGACGAAAACTTGCAGTACTTAAAATGAGAAGTACAAGACATACATTAAAGCCTCAGGATATGAACATTGACTATGGCGGCATAAAATTAAAAACAAATATTTCAATGGCACAACATGCTAAGATATAAACTACCAAAAACACTAAGAGCGTTATTTATAGTACACTACAGCCCTACTCTATTAATCATAATGATAGGACCGATGACAAGCATCTTTGATATATGGAAAATTCCCATCAGCTTGCTTTTTAGCATTATTCTTGGAATTATAGTTTTTTTACTAGGAACAATCGTCTATTTTAAATGGGAGATACACTGGACAAAAACATACAAAGGCCAATTAGTAACCGATGGTATTTTTAAATATGTACGTCATCCTCATTATACCTCAATTTTAATAGTAAATTTTGGTCTTGCATTTTTCTTTTACTCAACAGCAGCATTATTTATTTCAGCAATTTCGATTCCTTTAATGATATGGAGCATATTTGACGAAGAAAAGCTATTGATTAGACAATACGGCAAAAAATATGAAGAGTTTATGGAAAAAACGCCTTATAGAATTATACCAAAAATATTCTAAAAAGTCGTATTATTTACTGTCGCATTTCTTCTATAATACAACAATAAAGTTTATATACAACATTCCAATATGCCTTTCCTTACCCTTACCAGACATATATTGGGCAATTCCCTGTGAAACCCGGAAACAAACAAACCATAACAAGAATTTTGGCTGTTTGTGAAATGTCACGGTTTGGACATAAGTAGTAAAACGTCATAAAATCTTAGAATTTGACAAAAAATAGAATTTAGAATAGAGGTTATGTTATGCCTGACAGACATCATCCAAGAAGAGGATCTATGGGTTTTTCGCCACGCAAAAGAGCCAGACAAGAAACAGCACATATAAAAAGCTGGCCTAATGGCGGAGATAAACCAAAGATACAAGGATTCCTAGGCTACAAAGCAGGAATGACACATGCTTTTGTTGTTGACTACCGACCAACTTCTACAACCTCTGGAAAAGAAGTAATAATGCCTGTATCTGTTGTAGAAACACCACCTGTAAAAATAGCCGCAGTAAGAGCATACAAAAAAGGTTATAACGGCCTTCAAACAACAGGTGAAATTTGGGCTGAAAAACTTGACACAGAGCTTGCAAAAAGACTTTCCCTTGCAAAAAAACAAAAAAACAAAAACTGGGATTTTACAAAAGAGGCAGATGAACTACGTGTGATAATATATACCCAACCAAAACTGGTAACAGGAGTTCCAAAAAAATCACCTGAAATACGCGAGTTTAGAATAGCAGGTGGTAGCCTAGAAGAACAAGTCAAATATGCAAAAGAAATACTGGGTAAAGAAATAAAGATTAATGATACCTTACGCGAAGGAGACATGATAGATACAATTGCAGTTACCAAAGGAAAAGGATTTCAAGGACATGTTAAAAGATGGGGAGTAAAACTTCTTTCTCATAAAAATAGTAAACATAGGCGTATGATTGGGACTGCCGGTTCATGGCACCCTAATTGGATCCAGGCAACAGTTCCCCAGGCAGGTCAGATGGGGTATCATCAAAGAACTGAGTATAACAAGCGTATTTTAAAAATTGGCGATAACGGTGAAGAGATAACACCATTGGGTGGTTTTCCACAGTACGGAGTTGTAAGAAATCAATATCTTATAATCCATGGTTCAATACCTGGACCTGCAAAGAGGCTTATTAGTTTACGTGATGCTATTAGATACGAACGTGGCGTAAAAATTGAAAAACCAGAAATAACCTACATTTCAACAACTAGCAAACAAGGGGTATAAAAATATGGCTAAAGTAAACATTTACGGAACTGATGGTAAGCCCTCTGGTGAAATAGAACTTCCAAAAGTTTTTGACACACAATTTCGTCCAGATATAATCAGAAAAACAGTTAATGCTATACGTTCAAATAAAAGACAACCATATGGTTCTGATCCACTTGCAGGATGCAGGCATGCAACTGCTTCAGCCGGTAAAGGCCGCGGTATGAGCCGTGTACCTCGTCTTACTCAAGGGCAACGCGGCGCACTTGCACCCTGTGTTGTTGGTGGACGACGTGCACATCCGCCAAAAACAGAAAAAAACTGGTCTGAAAAAATCAATAAAAAAGAAAAGCAACTTGCAAAAAATTCAGCTTTAGCCGCCACTGCAAAAAAAGACATAGTAACAAAACGAGGACATAAATTTGACGAAAAGGTTACATTACCGGTTATCGTTGATGATAAATTTGAGAAAATCAAAAAAACCAAAGATATAATAGATGCTCTTGATAAAATTGGCGTATATAAAGACATATTAAGAGCAGCTAACGGCAAACATATACGCGCTGGTAAAGGAAAGATGAGAGGACGCAGATACCGAAAACCAAAATCACTTTTAATTGTAACAACAAAAGATGAAATTCAAAAAAGCTCAAGGAATCTATCAGGAGTTGATGTCATAAAACCAAAAGATATCAATGCTGAATATTTGG
>CAZKUB010000096.1:0-5518 GCA_964555835.1 uncultured Thermoplasmatales archaeon | reverse complement strand
CTTTAAGGATATGTTTCATTATTTTAAAAGCTGATTACAAGGAGCTTGAAACAATATTTGACTCAAAAAAATCAAAGGAATCTCCTCTAAATACTAGATATCACAGAGGGCTGTTATGAATATAGATACTACAAAAAAAATAAGAAAAAAGAATCTTTTAATTTTATTATTTGCAATATTAATACTAGTAATTAACGTATCTTTACCCCTTGTATCTATAAAAATAGTTGAAAGTACAGAAATGGGAACAGAGGACGAAATTACAGAAGAAAGTGTAGAAGAAAATAGATACTTAAGTCTTGAAGCTATGAAAGTAGTTGATAATGAAACACTAAGTTCTTTATCAAAGAGTATTGATGAAATTAACCTGATGCTATGGGCAATAATAATACTCGGGCTTGTTTCTTTTTTATGTTTGATTCTAAAATTATCTGAGTTATTAAAAATAATACCAAATATTTTTATTCTGTCTGACTTTGCAGCTCTTATACTTAGTGCTATTATTTTTCAAATACTTTTTGTGTCTGTACAAAAGATAAATAACAGCGCAGAAATCTTCTCTTTTTTTATATATGTAAGCTTAGCTTTATCAATAATTTTGTTTGTTATATCATTGTATTGTACTATCTCTATTATGATATCACTTTTAAAAGATATCAAAAGCGCAAAAAAAGTAAATAAGATAGGAGATATGAATACCAAAAAAATAAAAAAAGTAGCGTTTAAAGAAGATGAATCTGTTGGAAAACATATAAAGTTCAAGATGGATGATTACTCTAAGAAAAAGACTGAAGATTCTGGGTTTTTACAAAAAAAAGAGACAGGTATATATGATGAAAAATATACGGAAAAAAAACTTTTAGAAAACGAAAAACAAAATCAAGAAAAAAAACTTTTTAGTGGGCCTTTTCAGACAAGAAATGATAAAAAAATAGAAAAAAAAGCTATACCTGTTCCCAGCGAGGAGTTAAAAAAGTTTAATGTTAAATGTCCAGAATGCGAATCTGTTTTCCAAGCAGAAAAACAGCTTGATGGCATAACAAAGATCAAATGTCCCAAATGTGGAAAAGAAGGCGTAATTAAATAAGTAGAAAAAATTATGCATCTGATACGATTCTTATTACCTCTCCATCTCGTAATTTATAATCTGCGCCTATAACCCGTTTTGTTTTTGCATCTATTGCACGTATAAAATGATCTCCTAAATCTGTGTGTACTTTGTATGCTAAATCCTTTGCGGTACTTCCTTTTTTCATAAAATAAGCATCTGGAAGTATGCGGCCTTGTTTATCTGTTAAATGATTTTCATCCTCGACCGGGTAAGTAACTATTAAATCAAGCATTTTTACTGCTTCTTCAATACACTTTTGTATCCCTGTATAGCCATATTTTTCCAGTACGTTAGATTTCATGTATGCTAGAGCTTTTTTTTGTTTATCGCTAAGCTCAGATTCATTTATGATTTTAAAATCATTACTCCCTGGTTTATAGTCAATAAGTCTTTTTTTTGCTGCATTTGCAAGCGCAAGCTCAGACTCCGCACTTGTTAAAACAACTATATATCCTTGTTTTTTCAAATCCTCTGCTTTTGAAATAAGCTCAACCGGTGCTATATCAGACTTATTAAAAGCTATAATCATAGGTTTACTAACGTTTCTAATAATATTTGAAAGACTTATAAGCTGCTCATCTGACCATTCAAGAGCTTTGCTCACATCTAGTTCTAACTTCCTAACCGCATTATAGATGTGTTCTTTAGTAATTTTAAGACCTGCCAGCTGATCTGCAAGCATTAACTCTAATTGTTTACCTTCAAGTTTTGAGCGACGTGCGATATTATCCCAATTCTTTTTTATAATATTATACATCCACAGGGTAATTTCTTTTTCAAGAAACTCCACATCTTTAATCGGATCATATTTACCCAGGCCGCAAGGGTTCCCCTCTGAATCAGCGCTGCCTGATGCATCAACTATATGAATTAACGCATCTGCCTGTCGGAGATCATCAAGGAATTTATTTCCAAGCCCTCGTCCTTTACATGCATCAGGTACGAGTCCTGCAACATCTATCGCTTCGATAGGTACAAAACGTGTTCCATTTATACATTTAGAATTATGAGGTGTACATGTCACATTAAAAGTTTTGCAAGGGCAAGGTTTTGCCATGTACATAACACCGTGATTTGCATCAATTGTTGTAAAAGGATAATTTGCGATTTCTGCATGAGCTTCTGTTGCAGCATTAAAAAAAGTGGATTTTCCAACATTAGGCTTTCCAACTATTCCTATCTGCATACTCATATTTTATTTACTCCAATAAATCGTCTACTTCATCAACGATATCAGTCTCATTTTCAAAACGCTGTATTTTTTCTTGCGCGTCTTTTTTTGAAGATTTAAGAAAAGATATACCATTTTTTGCAAAAAGCTCACCGTTAACTACAGAGTTTTTTGAAAGAAATATTTTTGCAGCATCTATGTTACCTGCAATTTTGGTTTTATCCTCTATTTTTACATCACCACCTGCACTAATGTTACCGTGTATGGTTGTTTTTTTGCCACAGTATATATCACCTGTTGTTTTCAACGTACCATGCATTATGCTAAAATCCTCGATAAAAGCATTGCCTTTTATGTCATAATTGCCAAGAAGACAAGATTTCTTTCCAACTCTTAAATTGTAGTCTACCTTTGATTTTTGAACACCAATCATCGAATTGTTTGGTATAAAAAGAAATGTTTCAGATATAGGTATTGTATCTCCATCGTTTTCTTCCATTTCTGAAAGAATCCTGTCGATTTCTTCACTATGACCCATTTTCATCATCTGCATCAGATATATAAAAATATATATAACAACAGGGATTGGGCTTCGAATATTAATCCATCCTTTTGCCTCAAAACCCTGATCTATTTCTACACTATCTCCTACATCTAAGTCCCCTGTAAGGGAAAGCTTACCATTGACAGTTACTTTTTCACCAAAATAAACATTACCGCCACTTTTGACATTACCACGAATTCTGCTGAAGGTATCAGCACGTATATCCTTTTCAGCTTCAATATCCCCATCTATTACTACATGCTCACCTATAAAAATACGACCACTAGTCTTTATTCCAAACTGCAAAAGACATCGGTCACCAATTACCACATCACCCTTTGTAACAATTGTTTTTTCTTCAAACTTTGTATCCTCTGGTATCACTAGTGTTTTCCTATCAAAAGTCATTGAATAGCAGGTATTCAGTAAGACATTATAAAATAAACGGCTTAGATAATAAAAATGGCTTATTCATCAAGCCATTTTTCATCGATACGAACGTAGTTGGTTATTTCTTCAGGTTTAAACCAGAGATTGATTTCAAACTCTGCAGTATCCTCTCCATCTGAACCATGAATAATGTTGCGACCTATAAATTGTCCATAATCCCCACGTATACTGCCCGGTGTTGCATCTTTAGGATTTGTTTTACCCATCATATTTCTAACAAGCTCTATTGCATTAAAGCCTTCAAGAACCATTGCAACCACGGGCGAGGATGTGATATATTTAACAGTAGGCTCAAAAAAAGGTTTACCCTTATGAACGCCATAATGTTGTTCTGCAAGGTCTTTACTGACTGAAACCATTTTCATAGCAACAATTTTAAGGCCTTTCTTTTCAAAACGAGTAATAATTTCGCCTATAAAACCACGTTGTACACCATCAGGTTTTATCATAATAAATGTTCTTTGTTTTTCCATGACTGATCACCAAATTAATATTATATCCTGCATAATTCCTTTATTTAAAACACTAACGGATGCTCTTAAATAAATGATTTGAAAGCAAAATACAAAACAAGTACTATAACATTAAATGTTACATGAGCAATAATTGCTGCAAAGAGATTTTTTGTTTTAATTACAATATAACCAAGTAAAAGACCTATAATTATAGGTAAAACTGCAGGATATATTTTACCATAACCCATATGAGCAACACCGAATAAAACAGAAGACAGTACAATAGCAAAATTTTTACCTGCAAAAGATTCGAATTTTTCCATTAAAAAACCACGGAAAAATATCTCCTCAGCAACAGGCATTACTGCTACAAGAAATAAAAGAATAGCAGGTGAAAAAAGTGCTTCAAGATCAGGTATATTGCTAAGATCAGACAGATCTGCACCGCTTTGTTGTAAGAGGAAATTTATAAAAAAAGTAATAGCAAGAATCAAGGCAACTGTTAAAATACCCCATAAAAACGCGATATCAATATTTTCAAGAGTAATTCTCATTCTTAAAAGTGCTTTTTTAAAAGAAATAGAATTCACAAGTAAATACCATAGAATTGGAAATAAAATAAAAGTTAAAAAAGTAATAAAAAGTTGAACAAAAAGAGTAAAAAGTTCAAGCATCAACCTAATACTTTCATTCATCTCAGGATATTCAACTGCCGAAATTGAAGGAAAAAAATCAAAAAAAGATAGAACTGGAAGTATAAGAATTACAAAGATAGATACTATAATCAAAAATAATGCAAGCAAATGTGTGAATTTTCTGTAGTCAAAGTCCATAAACAAAAAACCTAGAACAACTAACATTTGATAAAAGTTTTTAAATATTGGGTTATTAATGCCTGAATTCTAATCAAAGGGCCTGTGGGGTAGCTTGGTTTATCCTCGTGGCTTTGGGAGCCATGAACCCCAGTTCGAATCTGGGCAGGCCCATCCTTTAATTAGATTTTTCTAAAAAGGCAATATTTGAGTTACTCGAATCTTTTATTTTAAAACTACTTGTATCCAAACCTTAAAACTAATTTTGTAGTTCAAGAAGCCCCAAATCAACGCCTATGTCTCTAATGAAGTTGTAGTATTTTCCGCCAAGATCTGATTTAAATTCTTTAAAGAAAAAATAACCTGCTTTTGAGCCAAGATACTTTCTCAAAAGATCAACCAAATCCTGGATAGCTTTACCCAACTCTAGAGGATCTATATCATCAAAATTATCATCAACAACAATGTCCTCCATAGCATAGTTTAGATGTCTAGTTTCTCCTATTTGTATAAGAGTTAAAAAACTGTATTTTGTCTCTAATTCATTCAACAAATGTTTAATTGAAGACCAAGCATAGTCATTAGAAGTCTTACGAGATACAACTTTGATAAGAGACATTAGTGTATATCTCAAAATATCAGAGTTTTGTATATCCTCCTCAAATATCTGATTTTTATAAAAATTATGTGACATATCTAGAACACTAAATAACCAAAGTATTTAATTAATTTTTTTATTAAATAAATCCTTTTAACTCAATTCTAATTTTTATAGCAATATTTTTAACTTAATAAGACATCCTATATATGCAATTGCATATGCAGGGCGATGGGATGAGACGTAAAAGATTACCAAATTTAGCGATAATATTATTGTTATTTCTAAGCTGTTTTTTAAATATTTTATACATCGATGAATCATCTGCAGATGATTTGTACGATTTTTATGTAAATGATGATTTTACCTCCAGCACA
>CAZKUB010000095.1:0-5666 GCA_964555835.1 uncultured Thermoplasmatales archaeon | reverse complement strand
CTTGACCTTAAACAAATACCCATTTTTGAAGAGGATAACTGTAAAGTTGCAATGCTTGAAACACACTATTATGGAGGGATAAAAAAATTCCAATGGGTTGTAATACCCCTTGCCCTTCATGGAGTGGTTATAAGAAAAGATGGTAAAACTGTAAATTTTTCAATAGGTGAAAAAGAAACAGACCCTGTTTTTTCAGTACCAGATATACTACCTCATCTTTCACACAAGATACAAGGCAGCAAAAAACTAGATGATGCAATCACAGGTGAAAGCCTTGATATAATAATAGGAAGTCAACCCTCTGATGAAAAATATGATAATAAAATAAAGGCTTCAATCCTTGAAAAACTCTATAGAGACTATGGCATTATTGAAGAAGATTTTGTATCAGCCGAGCTTGAAGCAGTACCTGCATTTAAAGCTCGTGACATGGGATTTGATCAGTCAATGATTGCAGGATACGGCCAGGATGATAGAGCATGTGTATATGCATCGCTTCAGGCAATACTTGAAACAAATAATCCTGAACATACAGCTGTTGCCTTATTTGTTGATAAAGAAGAAATAGGAAGTGAGGGAAATACAACTGCTCAAGTTACAACCTTTTTACGATCGATTATAAAAAAGCTTGAGCCTAACGCAGATATTGACGATGTTATGTTAAAATCAAAGGTAATATCAGCGGATGTAAACGCAGCGGTAACACCTAATTATACTGACGCATTTGAGCTTAAAAACTCATCAACTCTAGGTTATGGTGTTGTAATGAGTAAATTTACAGGACATGGTGGGAAATACTCTGCAAATGATGCATCTGCAGAATACGTAGGTGAAATAAGAACTATGCTTAACAAAAATAAGATTCCATGGCAGACTGCAGAGCTAGGAAAAGTAGATAACGGTGGCGGTGGAACTGTTGCAAAATACTTCAGCCGCCTGGGTATGGAAGTAATAGATCTAGGTCCTGCAGTAATGTCTATGCATGCACCATACGAGGTTACAAGCAAGGTAGATATTTATTCTTCTTATCTTGCATATAAAGCTTTTTTAAAGATCTAAAAAAATCTATCTTTCACCTGTTCAACTATATCTTTAAACCCATTTCCATTTGGTTTCTTACAATATTCTGAGTTACATGCTTTATCGACTTTAGTTGAGATAGGCAATCCTGCAAGTTTCATTGCAGGTCTAGTTAAATTTTTACCATGTTTCCACCTGGCATAAAACCAATGCCCAAAGAAAAACACGGGTCCTATGATTCTTTGCATATCTGGTGACCAAAAATCAATATTGTTTTTCCAGCAGCGAGCAATTATCTCCCACTGTGTTTCTGATAAGCCATTTAAACTTGCTCTTTTGCTATTGCTAAGAACTGCTTCTTTCAAAGGTATAAACAAAACCGGTGTGTAAAACATTTTAGCGTTATGAGCACGTAGTTCATCAATTAATTCTAGAGTAGCAAGTGCATCTTCTTCTGTTTCATCAGGCTGACCAGTCATAATTGTACATAGTGGCCACCAGTCATGATCATTTAACGTACCTATTGCTTCTACAACAATTTCTGGCCATTTATCAACACTGAAAGGTAGGGCTTTTCCTTTCATGTGTTTGTTCATCAATCTAACACTACCTGATTCTATACCCATCTCGACAGATACAAAAGGTTTCTTGTATGTTTTACTAGTCTGCGGGTTCCACCTTGTTTTCTCAATGAGAATCGGTGTAAGCTCCTCCAAGAGTTTTTTATCATAAAGAACTGGTGCAAAGCTTGCATGAGACAGAAGGATATATTCAACACCAGGATACTCCGCAATTTTTTTATAAAGTTTTACCACTTTTGGAGTGTTTGGAATAAAATTCTTTTTGCAGTTATATAGGAATATATCTTCTGTAACTGTAAAAATTGATTTCGATCCGCCTTTGATATTTATTTCTACTTCTTTCATTATGTGTTCTAGTGGAAAACTATAACGTGTTCGCATTGTAGGGCTGCAGAAATGACAACCGCGGCCACAGCCGCGCATTATTTCTACCATTCCATAGCTCGAAGGATTTTTTATCAAAGAAACATCGCTTCTATCTGGTTTTTCAGCTTCAAAAAGACTTGGAACTTTATCTCCTTTTAGTATTTTTTTGAAAACATTTACAAGATCTTTTTCACTCTCTCCTTGAAAAAGTACGTCTATTCCAAGTTTTTTTTGTGCGTTTGCTTCTGCTATTTGCCAGCTTCCTTGCCCACCCACGATGACAGTTGGTTTATATTTTTTTATAGAAGGATGTGTTAATATTTTTTCAAACTCTGTCGCATTTAATGCTTCACCACCAAAACCTATAAGTGAGTTATAAGTCGTTGATACATATGCAAGACCCATGGGATCCATTGTTGATATTCCAACGATTTTGGTTTTTTTACCTATGAATCTATGAAGTTGGTCATAATGGGCTACTTTTATGTTTTCTTCGCCAAACTCGTCTATAAGCATTGATTCTATTTTACGAAGCCCATAAATTGTTCTTTTTGCAGTTCCATCAGGGTTGCTTTCCATGTTTTCCAGGTGTTCTTTGAGTTTATATCCTGAGAGTTTTTTTGGAAAAGTACAGATAAATGCTGCAAACGGGTTATTATCATACTCATTTGCCTCTGCACGAGATGCAGCAAGAACAATTGGTACACCGGCTATTTCTTGTGTTTTGTTCATGATATCCTCTCCGGCTATTCTGAAGTAATTATCTTTTTAAGAACAGGATCTTTAATTGTTTCCTCTATTTTTAATAAAAAATCTTTCCAAGATAGACTATCTCTTGACCATTTAATCATATCTTTTTTATGAAGGGCAAGTATTTTTAGAAAACTCTGCCAGTTGTAACCTTCTTCTTTGAGTGGTTTTGACCATCCACCTTCTTTCCATATATAACTTGGCAACTTGTTTCCAAACCAGATTGTAAGTGTATCTATTTTTAATTCTATGTTCTTTTTTTGTTTTATAAATTGGTTTTTTAAAGCTCTTGGCTCTGGAGGAATAGTAAATTTCATAATTGATACCCCATGTACTATGTATATTGTATATGAAATAAAAGTCCTATATTTAAATTTTTACAGCTTTTTAAGATAAAACTAGAGTAAGATTTATATATTAGTTCTATTATGCTGTTAAAAAGTATATCGGAAAACTTTTAATAATATAACCGGGGGAAAGTATAAATATGTTACCAAGTGAAAGAAAAAAAAAGGAAAAACCAAGCATAGAAGAAATAACCCGCTGTCCACAATGTAGCAGTACTCATCTTACAAAGGATTATTCTCGAGCAGAACTAGTCTGTGAAGATTGCGGCCTTGTAATAGATGAAGATTTTATAGATCATGGGCCTGAATGGCGTGCTTTTGATTCAGATCAAAGAGAAAAACGTGCACGTGTTGGTGCACCAATGACCTATACCATTCATGATAAAGGTCTATCCACGATGATTGGTTGGAAAAACAGAGACAGTTATGGAAAAAGTATACCAACAAGAAACCGTGCACAATTATATCGTTTAAGAAAATGGCAGAGACGTATTAGAATATCTGATGCAACAGAAAGAAACCTAGCCTTTGCATTATCAGAGTTAGACCGCATGGCTTCAGGAATGGGTCTACCAAGAAACGTTCGTGAAACAGCTGCAATGATATATCGTAAAGCAGTTCTTAAAAACCTAATTCGCGGAAGAAGCATAGAAGGAGTTTCTGCAGCAGCATTATATGCTGCATGTCGTCAATGTAACGTGCCAAGAACCCTTGATGAAATAGCTGGAGCCTCAAGAGTATCACGAAAAGAAATCGGAAGAACATATAGATTTATCGCAAGAGAGCTAGGACTCAGATTGATGCCTACAAGTCCACAGGATTATATAAGTCGTTTCTGCAGTGAATTAAAACTCTCAGGGGACGTTCAGTCCAAAGCAATAGAAATACTCAAAGACGCAGCAGATAAAGAACTTACAAGCGGTCGAGGTCCAACAGGCGTTGCAGCCGCAAGTATATACATCGCAAGTATACTATGCGGAGAGCGTAGAACACAGCGTGAAGTAGCAGATGTAGCAGGTGTCACTGAAGTTACAATTAGAAACCGTTACAAAGAACTAGCAGAACGTTTGGATATAGACATAATTCTATAATCCACATCTTTTTTTTATGACACGCTGGTATAAAGAAAAAAAACGTGAGCATTATTACAAAGCTGCAAAAAAAACTGGATATCGCGCTCGTTCAGCATTCAAACTAAAACAAATTAATAAAAAGTTTAACATACTTAAAAAAGGAGATTTTGTAGTAGATCTTGGTGCAGCACCCGGCGGGTGGAGTCAGGTCGCAAAAGAAATAATTGGTGAAAAAGGTAAACTAGTCGGTGTTGATTTATTAAAGATAAAGCCAATAAAAGATGTTGTTTTTTTAAAGGGAGATATGACTGAAGATTCAACAATTGAGAAAATAAAAGAAATATTTGCAAAAGAAAAAGTAGATGCAGTCATCTCAGACATGTCGCCAGATATATCTGGAAATTATAGTGTGGATCAAGCAAGAAGTATCTATTTATGCAGACAGGCATTTAAAACAGTTGAGCATCTTTTAAAACCTGATGGAAACTTTATCTGCAAAGTCTTTGAAGGGGAAGATTTAAAAGAATTTATAGATGAAATAAATTCAAACTTTAAGATGATTAAACTTTTTCATCCGAAAGCATCTCGTAAAAGCAGCTCAGAAGTATATATAATAACAAAATCGTACAATCCCTAACATTTTAACTTAAGAAATAAATAAACTACGAAAACATTATTAAGCAGGAGTATCTTAATATATTATACATTTGATAAATGCCATTCATTTGATTATAAGATATTCCTTGTGGGGGGTTATGATAAAAAATGAAAAACAAAAATTTTATAATAGAGGATTATTTTAGTGAAGTTCTTGATTCTATCGAAGAAACAATCAATTCAACAATTACCGATGAAAATATAAAATCCCTTCTACATGGTGGAAAAAAATTAAGATCACTTCTTGCACAACTAAGTTTTAAAGCATGCACACGTGGAAAAGAAAAACCAAATCATTACAAAAAAGCACTTGAAACAGGTGTAAGTATTGAGCTTGCACATGGTGCAAGCCTTGTTCATGATGATATTATTGATAACGATGTTGTACGACGTGGAAAAACAGCATTTCATGTAAAAGAAGGAATTGGAAAAGCACTTCTTATAGGTCATAAAATGCTTGCTCATGGTTTTGATATTGCTCTATCGCACAGTAAAGAAGCAGCAAAGCTTTATGTAGATTCATGGAATAAAGTTGTAACTGGGGAAATAGATGAGGTTGATTTTAACAAAAAAGATTACAGTTCGTTTCATAAAACTCCAAAAAAGCAAATTTTTGAGGCATATGACCAGATAATCGATCTTAAGACTGCTGGTCTTTTTTCTTCTGCATGCAAAGCAGGTGCTCTCGCAGCTGATATGTCTGGCGATATTTTAAGGGTTTTTTCAAGTTATGGGCGTGAGATCGGCCTTGCTTATCAGCTTGCAGATGATCTTGTTGATCTTAAGAACGGTGAGATGATCGAAAGTGTTATCCTGCCGCTATTGGCTCGATTGGAGAATAAACCACAAACTGGTTTTTTGAAGAAGCGTGA
>CAZKUB010000094.1:0-1537 GCA_964555835.1 uncultured Thermoplasmatales archaeon | reverse complement strand
GTGATCATTCCAAAAGGAAAATCTGATTCTTGTTTTTTCGCAAGTGCCAATACTTCATCAAAAACCTCTTTTTTGTATTCTCCAATTGGCGGTCTTAATCTAATCTGACTATCAATATTTGAGTAAATAAGAAGATTATCTTTATAAATCATAAAATGATAGTTTGCATATTTCATCCAGCTTATCATTGTTGTAAATAAATAGTCGCTATGCACCAGAGGATGTTTTTTATAGAATTTATAAAAGATTGGTTTGTCTTTAAGTGTAATTGTTTTGAAATCATTTAGATTAAGCATAATTTTAATCCTCTAATTTTAATGGTGTATAATTTCTCATTTTTTTGAAACCTAGTTTTTTATAGAAATCTTCCTGATTTGGCTCTGAGATAAGTGCAATCCATGAAATTTTTCTTTTTTTACAGAAATCAACAAGAGATAAAACTAGTTTTTTCCCGATTCCTTTTTTACGATATTCGGGTAGTATAATTATATCTTGCAGATATGCATCAGAAAGGCCATCTGATAAAACCCGGCCTATGCCTACTGTTTTTTTATTTTTTTTATCAATTGCTACAGCAAAGGCAAAGCTTCTTTTGATAAGGCCGGGGATACCTGATATATCATAGCAGTCTTTCCACCAGCCACCTGCTTTGTAAAGATTTACTATCTCGTCTTCAGACCAGTTTTTTACAATTCTTATTTCTATCTCATCCATTGTCATGATATTTTTTTTCCATTTTTTAATCTGGAAATAAAATAATGCTATAAGAGTATTTTGAAGAACAATTTTAATTTATTGTATACAATATGCCAAACAAATAAATCATCAGCGGGATAGATACAAGACTTATTATAAAACTTGAAATGATGAATTGATTTACAATGGATCTATTTCCACCTACTCTTTCTGTTACAATTGGAACAGCAGTTACTGGTGGAACTGCTGCTTGAATTATAAGAATCAACGCAATATGATATGGTATATATCTTTGAAAATAAAATATTATGATTAACAAAATTAAGGGGTAGACAAAGTTTTTTATTATTACAAATTTTGTTATTTCGTAGTATTTAATTTTGCCTTTTTTTAAGAAATCAGTATAAATATTTCCACCTAAAATCAAGAACAATAAAGGTATTGTCATAGCTCCAAGCATTGAAAAAATTCTTATCAGAAAGTTATTTTCAGATATCTCAAATCCCAATGATGCGATAATAATTGCAATAATTGTTGCAATTAATACAGGGTGTATTATTTTCCTCCAGTTAATCGTTATTTTTTCTTTTGTTTTAAAAAAGAAAAAGTATGTGCTAAAAAACAGTGGTGGATATAAAACAGTGAAGAAAAACAAATATATTAAATATGAAGGGTTACCTGGAAACATACCTGCAAGAATTGCTAGTGGGAAAAAGATTGCATTTTGATAAAAAAGCGATATTGCAAATTCGTTTCTAGTTTCTTTTTGTGATACATGCATAAAAATTAGGGTTAGTGCAAATATAATTAATGTAAAAAACCCCCACCATAAAGGTAAATG
>CAZKUB010000093.1:0-1825 GCA_964555835.1 uncultured Thermoplasmatales archaeon | reverse complement strand
TATGCATTGTTTTACGCGGATCACCTTCTCGGCTGTGTATCTCAAGCTTTACAAAATCACTGTTTATAGCAATATTTCTCAGACGAGCTTGACTTAAACCATATTCCTTTTTAGATTTATTTAGTCTTTTGTTAACAAGGGCTTTAAGCTTGTATTGTGATGAAACAGTCCTGTATTCTTTTAAAACTTCTTCAAGCGTGTTTTTTATCTGCTCATCACTAGGGATATGATAACTCATTTTCAAAATGATGTATCTCTTTATTGCTCTTAAATGTTTTATTTAACTTATTGTATTTAGAATATCTGTTCTACTTACGATACCTACTAGTTTTTCGTTTTCAAGTAAAGGCAGAGCACCAACATTATTTTTCATCATAATAGATGCTGCTTGCTCAGCGGTCATATTCGGATCAGTCCAAATTGCAGGCGACTTCATTATATCACCAATTAATAAATCTTCTAATCTTTTCTTCTGACGACCAAGTGGAAGAGAGCGTTTGATTTCTGCAAGTGCAAATGCTATTTCATTATCAGAAATAACTCCTACAAGCCGTCCATTATCCACCACAGGAAGCCTTGCTATGTTTTCGTCTAACATTATACGACGTGCATGTATCACTCTTTCATCTGAAGAAACCATAAATATTTTCTTATTCATAATGTCCTTTAACTGTTTTTTACTTTTAACTAAAGGCAATAAATCTGCTTTGGTAATTACACCCAAAAGATTACTATCATCTGTTACACAAAGCATGGTAGGACCGGTTTTTCCAACTTTTTTAAGAACTGTCTTTAAATCTGTATCCGGGTTTATACATTCTATTTTTTTATCAGTAACACTTGATGCATGAAGACGGGCTGCTGGAATTCCTTTTGTTTTAATTGAACCTAGTTTATATGCAATATTGTTATCTGTTATCATTCCTATAAGTTTTTTATCATCTAAAACAGGGATTTTTGTTATATCATGTTTTTTCATAAGTTTCATTACATGTCTGAGATCAACATCTTTATCAACGGTGACAACATCGGTTGTCATAACATCTTTTACTTTCATAATATCTTCTCCAAGGAGACCACTCAATTTATAGGGTGGAGGAATTGGAGTCCTTTCCCATATATGAGTAGTTCCACTTTTTTAATACTAATACTAACGTTTTTAATTAAATCTGAAATAATAACTCTTGTTCCTTTACAATGAACGCCTTTAACCATGTGTTCTTTACCACAATGCAACACTCTATCAAATGGCTGCAAACTATATTTTTGTTTTCTTATAGCAGGTTTGAAACCTTTACGATTCAACTGAATGCTTCGATTGTTACGTCTTACCTGTTTGACATCAAAGGGAATACACCGTTTTTGAACGTTACCTTCAGCAATAACAAAAGCATCATTCACATGAGCTTTTGTTAAGTTGTTTTTGATTCTGTTGTTCTTTGTAATATACCCATATGTGTGTTCAACAATTATGTCAGGATACTGTTCTCTTAATGTGTTAACAATTTTCCAACGAACCATAGTTATAAAAGTCTCAGGTTTAAATTGTTTAACCTTGACCTTTGGAATTGTATTTTTACCTGCATGGTGTTCATCATGACACTTTTTATGTACTGTGATAAGTTCTTCAGGACGATTTGTTGCACCATTTTCAGCTTTACCATTGATATGATGCACAACCAAAACATTGTTTTTTTTGTGTTTACAGTTTGGATGCTGACAAGTATGATTATCCCGATGAAGTACATACTCACGGATATTATAGAAACCAAGTTGTTCCCCTTGCTGATAACCAGTTCCTTCTATGTCAGAGTTTTTAATCTTT
>CAZKUB010000092.1:0-7631 GCA_964555835.1 uncultured Thermoplasmatales archaeon | reverse complement strand
CCGATGAGATTAAGTGATTTATTTATTTCCAGGTTTTCAACATAAGGTAAACCACCACTAATATCTTTTATATCGACAGTTCCATGCCTGATTACATTATCTATACCTGTTTGGATTGTTCTTGGGTTATAATGTGCTTCTTTTATGGGATTACCTGATGAACTATATTCAATTACAAGTTTAGGTTGATTTATTCCAGATTCTGCAGAATGAAACTCTCCTTGATACTGAAATAAATAGAAATCTATATCTCTTATACGCCATCCATGATTTGGAAAGGTTCCAGCCAAATATACATTTACATCAGCTGTAACATCCCAAGACATCCAATTCAGAGCAGTTGGTACTGTTGTAATTACACTATTGCCCCATCCAGTAACTTGCTTGGATTTGTGCCAATTCCATGTGTATTCACCCCATGGATTTGGGGGATTCAGTCTTTCACATTGGTATTCACGACCTTCAGGATCCTGAAACCCTGCTCCAGTTGTATGTCCTTTGTAATAAAGCTGTAGTGTTGCTGAAGTAATCGTTGAGCCTTCCGGTATCTTTTTTTGTATATCTGTTAGATCAAACCTGATATAAATGTGTCTTGTATCAGCTAGATTTGGTCTAACATATAAGGTATCATCTCCGCCATAATTATCATTATTACCAGGAAGCATGTTTCGTACATAACAATCATGTGTGCTTTCGTTACCTCGTATAGTTATTTCAGATCCTGAAAAAGGTGTTGTCCCATCAACTATTATATAATCTCCGATATCCGTATTATATCTAGTAGCAGATGGGGCATTATCTTTGTGCTCCATGGGATTTAAATAATCACTATTAGGAATTGTATAATTATTACTACCTGGATCTTTATTACCCCAAAAATTATTATTCCAATTGTTAGGGCTACCGACCAAACCCTTATAATCATCCACAGCATATTTGCCATTATCAACCAAAAAACCTTCATTCATATAATCATAATCATATCCAAAATTGTTAAAAGATATACTATTATCCGTGCATAACTTACTTATGTAAATCCCTGTTCCAGAAGATCGTATTCTTCCATTGTTGTAGATATTATTATTATGAATTTGATTAAAAGACGAACCAATTACACCTATGTTTCTACTTATATCTATTCCATCGTCAGCATTATTAAAAATATTACAATGTGAAATAGTAGTATAATTAGCGCCTCCAAGAAAGATACCATCATGGAATTGATCGTTTTCCTCTCCATTATTATGTATATTACAATGTGTAATTTGAGTGTGTGATACACGTTTAGTAGTTAAAGAATTTCTTATTGAAACCCCTCTCTTTTTGTTATCATAAATATCGCTATATGTTATTATATTCTTATTAGCATGATCAGAAAATTCAAAAAGGCCTTTAAGATAAGACATAGATGATATTACAATGCCAATATCATTATCTTTTACGGCACAATTTTTTATAGTATTTCCATCTTCACCATTATTAATTATAGCCACACCTCTATAATTGCCAAAAAGGGTACAATTCTCGATCTGAATATTATACGATCCTACATCCGTGCCATAAATTAGTATCCCATCACCACCATCCTCACCAACATTCCTGTTGGAATAAATATCACAGTTATTTATCTGGATATTATTTGATCCGTAAATTTTTATGCCACTAGACTCACTACCGAAATTATTGTAAAAATAGCTATCACTTACAATAATATTATAAGAACCTTCGATCTCTAGACCATCACCTTTAGCACCTTCATGATTATAAGATCTGGTTTTTGTGATTCGTATATTATGACTGTTCAATATTACTATACCATTTGAATCCCCACCGACCGCTCCAGAGTTACTATACGTACGACAGTCGTGTATACCAATATTTGAGCTACTGCCTGCTATAACTATACCGTTTCTACAATTTTTAATTTCACAATTTGTTATGTTGATATTACTGGCACCAGCAATATAAATACCATCAGCTCCATATGCCGATTGTATAGTTAACGAATCAAGGTTTATATTATTATTAATTATATGGATAACGTTTTGATTTGTCGTATCCTGATTTATTATAACTTGGCTTCGGCTTTGACCTATCAGGTTAGTATTACTAGGGATAAGATGATTCATACCAAGGTTCTCATTATACACACCATTTTCAATAAAAATAGTTGCACCATCTGGAGCAGAATTAATAGCATCTTGAATTACTCCTGACACAGTAGCTTTAACATATCTAGCATTTGTTATTGTAATCTCTTGGGACCCTGTGAATTCCTGCCCGTTTTTAAGCAAACCAAAGACTTCAACAGTATAACTGGGGTTTTTAAGATAATGGTTACCATTCTCCAGTACTTCTAAAACTTCTTTACCATCAAATCTGGCTACTCCACTGTCTGAGTCCCAAGCTATACATGACGCTTTTTTTGTATGACCTACCCTTCTTAACCAGATGCTATCTTCATCTATATATGAAGCATCATATGCTCCAGATATACTCAAAATACTAACAGTTACTTCCTCTGCTGTAGAACTAGCATCATAATATGTATAAAACCAGCTTGGATCCCACGATGAAGGACTGATAGATATTTTAGAGAAAATCTGTTCAGATAAATCATAAAAAGTAAGATCTGATTTCACAGTAGATGAAGAATCAATAGTTACATTAGCCATACTGTAATCAAAATTCAAAGGGTTTAACACTATCTGCACTGGTACATCAAGAAGGTCTTCAGGGGAATCATTATCTATTAAAATAGGAACCCTTGCCTGGTAACCTAGACCTGTATCCACCCATGGAGGATCAGGTAAAGATTTGTTAGTCACACGATAATATCCTGCTTCAACAGGTGAATGACTAGTGGAAGTACCAGTGCCAAAATCTAGTTTATATACATAATCTGATCTTTTAACTGTGATATCTATCTTGTTACCAGCATAAATCCTTGTGTTATCGATACCTATACCAAATTTATCAGCACCATATGTAGAGCTTCTTTTTGTTATAACACCATCGCTTGTGTTAACATAAACAAATTTTTCTGTGATTTCAACATAATAATCACGATTTGCGATATAGATAGGTAAATCCAATGTTTTCCTATATTCCTCAGGGGATACAGAAAGTCCAACTGCAGCTGCTTCTAAAACAGCATCAGCAACTCTGTTAGCAATACTCTGTGCCTGTAGATCACCGACTCTTGACGCTGTTTCATCCATTATATTCCTAGTTATTAAAACTGAGGTAAACATTACCATAGATGCGATAGCAAAAGAAAAAAGATAGCCAATAACGTTGGAAATACCTTTTTTGTTTTTCAATATACATTTCATTTTTTTATCACCCAAACCAAACATCAGAAACAGAATAAATAAGGCTAAAAATCAACGAGCTTCTTCTATCTTCTATAGATAAAACATTATTATCTAAACTAAAACCTTGGCTTTTATAATAATTAACCCAGGCGTCAACGACGTTTGTTCTCCCATAGATTAACATACTGAAATTTTCAGGTATCTGGATTCGGTTTTCCTGAACTGAACTGCGGTTTGATTTTATTATAAAATTGTATCTACCCATACCGCTACCCGCTAGGTAGCCTTTTGATTTTATATTATTTATATGCATTATCAATATACTGTCTTGAGGTGATTCTGAATTATTTTTATAGTGAAGATTTGGAGTATCATATAATCTGTTGGAATATGGCGATATATGTACTACAGCACCGTTTTCAGCAATAACCGTATATATGCCTTCAGCTACAGATAACTCGTAAGATATAGATTTTGTGTCAAATACCCAGATACGGCCATAGACATCAGATTTATCGTCTTTTTCATGTATGTCTATTCTTACTGCGCCCTTTATAGAATTCGCAATACTGACAACGCCATCAACCCCAATAACAATGATTTCTTCGTTTAAAATATGATTATCTAAATGATAAATAGCTAATCTAAGATCCTCCCGGTCGGATTCACTAAGTCCGCTAATTGTAAATTTTTTATCATCTCCCCCTTTATCAAAACCACTAGCACTAAACTCAAAATCAGATGTAATCGAGTAATATAAAACAAACCTTTCATTATCAACACCTACACTAATCTGCCCGGCATCTGTTACAAAATCAAATTTTTCACTAGTGTTAACCCCTCGGCTGGAAACCTTTTTGATAACATCATTTAAATCTTCGAACTGTTTAAGAGCGCTGTCAACACGAACAAAAACCTTCTGTGATTCCATCATGGGTACACCCCAAAAAACAACTATCCCAATAGATGTTGTTGCAATCATTACTATTACAACAAGACCTATAATTTCACTTACACCCTGGTTATTGATAACGCGCATCCACTAATTCCCAACTCCAATAAAAAGTAACTTATCTCCATTATATAAATATTATCATTACTATCTATAGAATGACTCAGTTTATTCTATTGGATCTCAAATAACACAGTGGAGTAAGAAAATGAAAATTGTATACCATCTGGATCTGAAGAAGGTTTATAAAACAGTGTACCCTCAAAATTTGTAAAATCAAGATCGTTAACAAAATAATCATACCAAATTTGATTGTTACTTCCAAAAAACTGAAGTTTAATATTATATGCTTTTACCACTCCATCCTCTATTACATAGCTGTTATACAACCTACTAAAAACCCTGAATCTATAGTTTGCAGTACCACCTATTGAATAATAGGGTGACACTGTTTGTACAATATGTAATGAAAGAATACTGCTGCCCAAATATATAAACGGTTTTCTATTGATATAGCTATTACTAGATTCTGAATGTATTATACCGCCATGCTCAAGTATCAATTTATCTATACCTTCACTTGAAATAGGATCATATGTTATAGAATCAGAGTCAAAAATCCATATATTGCCAAATAACAGGTTCCCATCATAAAGATCCATACATATCAATCCCTTTAAAGAATATGGTATTGTTACATCGTTATCATCGTAGGATAACCAGTATACCTCAGCTCTATCGATACTTCCAGATATCATATCTATATAAAAAATTTCTTGGTTAGTATCATTGCCTGAATGGGTTTTTGCAGGTATTTGTATTGTATAGTTGTTATCATCCTCTGCTTGTGTATTGCTAATAGTTACATTATCAACGATATTATTATACACAGGTGTGATATATATTTTAGTACTAAATGTTTCAGTTTCTGCACCAGGTTTACTAGCATCGATAATCAAACGGTATTCTCCAGATGCTTGATTTCTTGGGATATTCCAATTATAAGATTTGTCTTTTATATCTATATCTTCAATGATCAAAATTTTATTATGTGATTCACCAGAGCCTACTTCAAGACTAATATCTAGCGTGTAATCAGAATAGCTTGAAGCATAAGCCCAGCTGATCACCCTTGTACTGCCAGCCCTCCATCTCTCACCTGCTTCGGGTGATGTAACAGCAAAAGTATAAACCATTTCAACATAGGCTCCTTTAGAGTCCTTGCTGAAATATCCTGATATGATATTATAACCCCATGCACTGTAATAATAGTTCTGAACTGAAGAAGGTATATTATCATAAAAATTAGTATCTGTACCATTATAAACCTCTTCCCCTGTGGTCAAATTAGGGTATCCTTTTGTACTGCGTCTTATAACAGTTCTATCAGCACCATCTGCTTTAATCCATGATAAATTGATAGTATTAGAGCCAAAGGCATTAGCTTGAAAATTTTCTATATCGCTGGGTCTTGTATACACTATATCATCATATCCTTGGCTCCAGCCTGATAGATCACCTGTCTCATTCTCAGCATAACTCCACATGCTGACATTGTATCTAGTACCAGGTATTAATCCCTCTTTTGACATTGATGTACCTGTATTGCAATACCATACATCAGCTGAATCATCATTATAATGTGAGGGCCATCCGTCTGTTTTTGCTAGTATTTTTGTATAAACCGTTACACCCGTACCCGGGGTTGATTTCGTCCAAGATAAAGATACAGTATTATCTGTTGGAGATGTAGCTTTAATATTATCTGGGGGTTCGGGTTTTGTAATAAATGATAATATACCACCATCACCACTGCCGATAAGGTTAAAATAAGCTGAGCTATGGCTAACTTGTGCTCTGTAATAATAAACATGAGCAGGCTTTAAATCGGGTTGATTTGACCTAGGTATTATTCCAGAGAATGTTCCATCGTGGTTAATACTTCCACTCCAGGCAAGTGTTTTAGGATCATTAAAAACCTTATTAGTATCATATTCAAATTTATACACACAGGGTATTCCTTTATCATCTGTTACTTTCCCATGTACTGTTGCAGATTTTGTTCCAATATCTGAATCTTCTAAATCTAAAGTATCACATGTTGGTATTGTCACATTGAAATAAAACTCGTAAACAGCAGCATTAGGCTTAGGAAATCCAAAACCACCATCCTGATAAAATCTAATCTGTACCTCATCAACGATTTTTATTCCATCGTAATTCACATCAAGAAAAAATCCATGCTCTCCATTAAACCAATCATGGAAAATATCATCGGTACCCTCAACAGTTTCACCATCATTGCGCATTCTTATTTGCATCTCTTCTATATCTCGATGGTTTTTTGCATAAATTCTGAAACCAACACAGGCTATCTGCAAGTTGTTTGGGTCATGCTCTGATTTTGGTTTTAGTCTAAGCCAAGGTGTCCAATCTTGAAGACGCCGATAAATAGCAGGTGTTTCAAGTTGTTCATCATGAGCTTTCCCTGGATTGAACCAGACCGTCGGAGTATGATGGCTTTGTGGTGAAACCCATTTATACTCTGATGGATCCATAGGAATTTTACCGCCATTATGTACCAGAACATTAACATTATCAGATTTTGATAATACAAAATAGTTATGACAATCCTCAACTTCCAGGTTATAAGTAGCTTCTTTATTGTAGATTTTTTCAATAGAATAAACAATGTACTCTGTTTGATCAAAACTAAATAACTTGTCTCCTATTCTTAGATCATCAGCGGGTGTCCATCCTCCGTTTGAATAAAACCTGTGATCAGGTGTTACTTGTATATTTTTGTTTATTATTAGATAATAGTTGCTTATCATGTCAGTTTTTGTATTGCTATAAAACCTAGACACCCTACAGGTTCGTATCTGCTTTGTTTTTTCATCAAAAGAGAAGGCATAATCACCTACTTTTACATCTTCTATGTTTTTGTATGAGCCATCTGCCATTAAAACCTGTGTTCCAGCAAGAAAACAGTTTCCTGTTTGAAAACCTGAGACTGTGAAATTATAACCCTGTTCTAATGAATATGATACTATCATTCTATTGCTGATATTGTTTTGTTTGAATTCTACCGATCCTTTATGTAGATCAATAGGGTTTACTCTGCGGTCTCCAGTTGATGAGTATGTTAGCCGGTCTATTGTTTCTGCAAGTGATGTTAACTGGTTTAGTGTGCTTTCTTTTTTCTGTGAGCTTTGCATTTTTTCAGTATAAGGTACTCCCCATGATAGAACTACTACTATTGTTGATGTGACTATCATTAAGACTAAAACTACGGAAACAACCGGTGACAGAGCTTTTTTGTTTTTTATCATCTAATAAATTCCTCGTTAGTATTTAGTCTA
>CAZKUB010000091.1:0-4578 GCA_964555835.1 uncultured Thermoplasmatales archaeon | reverse complement strand
ACAAATGCTTCAAGCTGACGAGGAGTAAATGTCACAGTATCCTCAGAACTATTTCTAAAATCAACATAATAATTCTTCAGAATTTCAAGAGCTTCATCAGTCATAACCGGATAAATAGTACGTTTAGCATACGCAACATACTTACGTAAAAACTCTGGCTCAAAAAAAGGCATAACGTTTTTAATAAACATCTCCTGTTGTTTCTTTGTATATTTAGATTTCTTAGTTTTATTTATATTTTCACTAATTTCACCTGCTTTATGGGTATTAAGTATATGCGTTGCAAGATCTGTATCTTTTTGACGATGCGGTTTATCAAGAATACTGAAAATAAGATCAAAACGAGAGAGAAGCGCAGGTGGCATATTAATCTGCTCATGAATAGGTAAAAACTCATCGAAACGACCAAGCTTCGGGTTTGCCGCTGCAAGTATTGCACAACGAGATTTTAAGGTTGCATTTATTCCCGCCTTTGCAACAGATATCTCCTGCTGTTCCATAGCTTGATGCATAGAACTACGATCAGTTTCTTCCATTTTATCTATCTCATCAATGCAAGCTATACCCATATCAGCAAGGACAAGAGCACCTGCTTCAAGAGTCCACTGGCCCTCTCCAAACTCATCACGAACAGCAGCCGCAGTCAGCCCCGCAGCAGATGACGCTTTTCCTGATGCATAAACACTACGCGGAGAAAGCCTACTCATATATGTAAGCATCTGAGATTTTGCAGTACCTGGATCACCTACAAAAAGTGCATGAATATCACCACGAATGTGAGTTCCATCCGGCATCTCTTTAGCCATGCCACCAAACAACTGCAGTATAAGCGCCTCTTTTTCGATATCCATACCATAAATAGTAGGTGCAATGCTTTTCTTCATTTTTTCATAAATCTCTGGGTCATTACTAACTTTAAGTATCTTTTCTTCGTCTTCAGCAGTAACCTCTACTTCTTCAAATGCAAGCTCCTGGCTTTCTATACTAATAGCCTCCATCGTTTTATCAAAGCTAGTAAGCCTAAAAGTACCACGGCGACGCTGCATAGAGTGAAGTATTCCATTTACAACAACCCTATCACCAGGTGCTATCTCACCTACAAGATCATCCTCAAGAAAAACACTAATACGCTCAGGCTGGGCACCACCACGCAACCCTTCAGGGTTTTCCTGAATCTCAATTTTTTGTGAATCAATAAACTGAGAAAGATTTGTAAGAAGTTTAAAAGACGAAACACGGCCACATCCACCCTGATCCTCATAACACTCAGAAGGCTCCTTAAGAATATCTTCCTCCTGATCGATACGAACCACAGCACCACATTTAGAACATTGAAAGGCACCAACCAAAAGCTTTGGACGTACCTCTGTTCTTTTTTTAACAAGACCCTCGATAGCCATCATATTACCAAGATGATTCGCACGAATATGACGGATGACAATCTTATTTGTATCCGGAAGATTTTTAACACGAAAATGAAGACGAAGTTTCTGCTCTGCAGCAACATCTATCTTCTTAAGAGCTGCCTCTGCATTATAAATCGCTTTATACGGCTGAGAAAGAAGAAGCTCTGCAAGTTTAGGATCAGCTTTGTCAACTAGCCAATAATCAACAAAAAGACTTCGTTTATCAGGGTAGCTTAGAGCCACTGTTTCAATATCTGATTTACAGTTCTCCTCTAAAAAATCTTGCCATTGCGCAACTAAAGTCTCATCTTTTAACAGTTTCACCAAATCAGTATTCCCCCAGATAACGGTAAAAAAATGATAACAAGCTTCTGCTTATAAATATTTTTAGGGGGTCACTAAAAGTTTTTTAGCGGGTGTGAAAACTCCGCGAGTGGGTGCACGTGGCATAAATTGACTACCCATATGCCTTCTCGACCCCGTTAACCCTTCGAGCATCAGCAGTCTATGGTAAGGCTGCTCACTTCCGTGCCTAACCCGATTTCCACAGCGAAGATGATCACATAACCCTCCAGTTATATGGGTTCATCACCTCTGATCCCAAAGGACAAGGTCTCATTGTTAACATATGGATCAATAAACGCTCGCCGCATCGCCTCTTGGTTTCAACCTCAGCATAAAGACGATTTCTGATAATAGGGAACGCCTACCTCCCCGGTCTATTCCACACCTATCGCCAAACAAATATTTGCGTTTATAGCGATCTTTTAATGATCACAAACAGGTTTCTGAAGAACTGGAAGAATATAAGTGCTAATGCAACTGCCATAAAAGCTATATTGCGGGCTATATACATCCAGCCATCACGACCTGTCATTCCTCTTCCGAAATCGATAGAGTCTCTAACCAAGAAATAAGTAAATAAAGCAATAATAAAAAACAGTATGATATTGATGTATATGGAAAATGTATACCATTTTTTCTTGCTAGTTTGACGAAGCATATTTTCAACCATTATAACAAACTCCTTACATTCATAGCATATAATAGTCTAATATTTGAAAGTTATGCTTTAAAACATAGTTTTTTAAAAGAAATCATCAAGTTTTGTAGTTCTTACCTTATCACTTATAAAAAGCGAGTCGATTGATTTTTCAACCAAAACTATCCTCTGACGAGCATAAGGGGAGATATTATATTTCTTAGCAACTTCTTTGGAGATATCCAGATATTTCTTCACAGATTTTTCATGCACAGTAAGCGTAAGCTTTCCATGACACTTAGTACATACACCCTGTAGCGGCGGACGCCTGTAAATGATATTACATGTTGGGCAACGTATCGATTGTTTACTAAAAGCACGAAGGTTGCCAAGCATATCTGGAAGGAAATGACGCTCTATCACTTTATATGCCACATCTGCTTCATCAACAGCACTTATCTTAGCTGCAAGGTTAAGTTGAGCATTCATTTTATCCATCATGGTTTTCAAGGATTTATAACTTGATTGGACAGGCCCTGCAGATATATCAACAGTATCATGAGTAAAGCCAAATTGCTCGTATTGAAGAATAGTTTCAAGACGTGAAGAGACAAGACCCATTATAGGCTCAAGTTCTTTAGAATGCTCATGTTTTAGAGTTGATTCATAAAACTTCAGAGGATAACGTGAAAGAGTATCAACATTATGTGCTTCTTTATCTATCTCTGAAGGATCAATCCGGGTTGTAAGAACCAGCGGTAGATCCATTTTACCACCACGCTTATCTGGAATATAAGCATACGAAAAATTCAGAAGAGCATCCATGAGAAGCATTAATGCATCTTCGTCACCGTCAGCGTTTCGCCTTTTTGATGCATGAAAAAAAGGATGTGCATAACAGACTTGTGCATCTGTAAAGCCGATAATACGTGATAAAGAACCTCCACTTGTATGAGGTGCAAGTCCCACAGTTAACTGACCTGTTAAGTTTTCCAGTTTTCTTATTTTATAAAATTTTTCCAATCCATAGAATTTAGTCAAAAGATCATCTATAAATCTTGCAACTTGTACAAAATATTCTGCACATTTTTTTGAAATTATTAGGTCTTGAACTTTTAACTCACATATCTGACTGCCGTCTATCAAATCATTTCCTAAGAAATCCTCTGTATATCCTAATTCTCTGATTCTTTCAATACTTACACCTATTTCTTTGGGTTTAAAATGAGTAAGAGGCGCATCGGTCATATCAAAACGTGTTGTTCCGTCTTTAAACACATATACATTGTATTTTGCCCTAAGTATTCCTTTTTCAAGTGGCTCTGGTGTCTTGTGTTTTGAAATTGTTCCTATTACTGCTTTAATTGTTTCAGGTAGCACTCTTTCTTTTATGTTTTTTTGTGCATTAAAAAGTTCTTTTCTAAGATCTATCTCAGCGGTTTCAATTCGTCCTTTTATAACTTCCGTATGACCACCGCATTTACAGGATAACCGGTATGTTTTACATCCACATTTTGTACATGTTCTCATTCCTATATCTACTTCTATTTTTCCTTGGCCTGCTGCGTTTCTTACTAGTCTTTGGTTTCCGCCATAGTTCCCTATTGTAAATAATACATGTGGTGGTGGACGCATTTTTCTCTCTGCTGCTTTTTCTGGTCTACCCATACGGGTTCCAATTCGTATTGGTGCTCTTGCTATGATTTTTGTATCTGATAATTGTGATACTAGTTCTACAGCGTTCGTTTTTTCGTCAATTTTTGAGAGCATGCTTGTTCTGTTTGTTTCAATTATTTTGTTGTCTTTTATTTCTAGTCCACAGCATTTTATGAGTGCTTGGCTGTATTTATCAATTAGTATTGTACCTTCTTTTTGTTTATGTAATGCTCCAAGATCAACTAGTATATTTTTGGTTTCTTTATTTGAAGTTATTTCTAGTTTTTTGTCATCTATCCTGCCGTTTTGCAAGATGTATTCTGACAGTTTTTTTACATCCTGTGGTGTTATATCATGCCAAAATAAATTGTAATTTGGATGAAGTGGTATTTTGTATTTTTTTGATAATTCTAATGCGTCGTCCCATGTTGGGTTTTCAAGGTTGATTTCTTTTGAAAAAACGTTTTTTACTATTTCTTTTGTTTTTTCATCTGATTTTTTTACTTCCGCATATGTTTGTTTTTCTGGTAGAGT
>CAZKUB010000090.1:0-4741 GCA_964555835.1 uncultured Thermoplasmatales archaeon | reverse complement strand
TGATGTAGGTTGTGGTACAGGCATACTTATGGAGGTTGCGAAGGAAAGGGGATGGAAGGTTTACGGTCAGGAAATTTCTACTTTTGCAGTTGAATACTGCAGGGGGAAGGGTTTTGAAGTTTATGATAAACCCCTGCCTGAACTGAACCTGCCTGAAAACTCTTTTGACCTTATTACTTTATTTGATGTTATTGCACACATTAAAGACCCTGTTTCCTGTATATCCGCCTGCAGTAAACTGTTAAAACCCGGCGGTCATCTGGTGATAAAAACACCTTACCATCCACCTTATCTCTTTTTTCTGGCAAATCTTCTATCATTTACGGGAAAGAGCAGGGCACTACTTCACATCCCAGCCCAGATTTTTCATTTCTTCCCAGAATCTTTAACAAATCTGCTTGCACCATTTAATTTTTCATTGGTTAAGACAATGGAGATAAAAGACTTTTCTTCTTTGCATAACAGAACCCTTTCTAATATAATATCTAAGTGTTTAGGAACTGAGGATAGTTTATTATCAGTTTGGGGGATAAATGAAACTGTCAGTAATAATTCCGGTATTTAATGAGGCAAATACTATTCTGGAAATAATAAAGAAGATACAAAATACAGTTTTTGAAAAAGAAATAATAATCGTTGATGACGGTAGTACTGATGGAACAAGGGAGATATTAAAGCAGTTAATGAATGAAAAGTTGACGTCGGACAGTGAAAAACAAAAAGATATAAAGATAATCTTTAAAAAGAAGAATGATGGGAAGGGAAGTGCGGTCAGAGAAGGGTTGAAATACGTTACAGGAAATATAGTGGTTATTCAGGATGCGGATTTAGAATATTACCCGGATGAGTACGGATTACTTATTCAAAAAATAGTTGAGGGAAAGGCAGATGTTGTATATGGAAGCAGATTTATCGGAACACATAGAGTTTTTTACCTTTACCATTATTTAGGGAACAGGATTCTCAACTCTATTGTAAATATCTTTTTAAATACATGTTTAACTGACCTGATGACGGGGTATAAAGTTTTCCGACGTTCGGTTTTTGACAATATCAGACTTGAGGCAGACGGTTTTGAATTTGAAGTAGAAATTACTGTTGAGGTTTTTAAGCAAAGGTACCGCGTTTATGAAGTCCCAATTTCATATGCCGGCAGGACTTATGAAGAGGGTAAAAAAATAAGATGGTCCGATTTTTTCAGGTGCCTCTACTGGTTATTAAAAAGCAATTGTAGAAGTATTGAGACCGGTAAAGACACTCTTTTGAAAATGAAATTGATGGACAAAAATAATGAGTGGACATACAAAAAAATTAAACCATATCTTGGTAATACAATTCTTGAGTTTGGCTCGGGGATGGGGACTATTTCAAGATATCTTGTAAGATATGGACGCAAAGTTTTTTTAACAGATATTAACACTGATTACGTGGAATATCTGAAAGATAGATTTATTGGTAATCCAGAAGTGTATGTATATTGCAAAGATATTGAAAAAGATGAAATGGTTTTTGGCAACGTAAAATTTGATACAATTATTGCTATTAATCTTTTAGAACATATCGAAGATGACGAGAAAGTGATGAAAAACGCCTGTTCATTGCTTTCTTCAGGAGGAAAATTCATTATTATTGTTCCCGCACATAAATTTCTGATGAGCGAATTTGATAGACTTATTGGGCACCAAAGACGATATGAAAAAGATGATTTAAAAAATAAACTGGAACGCGCAGGCTTTAAAATTTCCCATATGGAATTTATGAATTCTTTCAGTGCTATTGGATGGTTTTTCCAATTCAAAATTTTACACAAAAGGGCGATGATGAAGAGCTCTCTTATTTTTGCAGATAAGATTGTCATTCCTGTTGTAAAATTGGTGGAAAAAAGGATTCACTTTCCATTTGGACTTTCCTTGTTTGTTACAGCGGAACCAAGAGAAAGAAGCGAATTTTGAATTATGCTATGGTTAATAAGAAAAGTTTTATAGTTGTTAACCTTATATTTTTTATTGCGAACCTTACTGTGCTTGGAGTTGTCTTGCCCCATCCTGACAGGATCAGAACTCTCGATGAGCATTCAAAAATTACACAGGGCATTGCTTTCTCATGGAAATATATCAGGTATCCTGTCCTTTTTTACGAAAGGGAATCATATAGTAGTTATATGAGATGGGTTGAAGGACGCCCTGAACCTGACAATATAAGAATGCATATATATCCTTTTATTGCACATAATCTTTTCTCGTTTTTTTATATTTGGCAGGTGCACAATAACATCCTTAAGAGATAAAAAATGATTGCAAAAAAAAGTTTTATGTATGCCTTGATGCTAAGTATTTTTATAACAATTTTATTCCGCGTGCCTTACCTCTTTTCCTATTTTTCTCATGTGGACGAAAGATGCTATTTATCACAAGCACTAAAACTTTCTTCACCGTCAATATTAATATACAAAGACGTGGTTGAAAATAAAGGGCCTCTTCTTCCATGGCTATATCAGTTTTTTGTTGTCACGTTTGGATTCAAAGCCCCCTTCTTTTTTCACCTTTTAAGTTTTTTGATTTTAGTTATTAACTCCCTTCTTGTGTACAAAATTGTAAAGAAATATGTCATCATTCAAATAGCACGTTTAAGTTTAGTACTTTATCCATTGATATCAACATTATTTTTCCCAGATTGTATTAACGGGGCATCAGAATTCTTTATTCCAACGTTACTACTTCTTTTCTGGCTTTCATGTATTTCTGATAATAAGTGGTTAGTATTAACAGGCGGGGTGTCTGCAGCGTTGATTGTTCTATTTAAACAGATAGGTATCCTACTTATTTTTGTGGGGGTATTTTACTATATTCAAAAAAAACAATTCAAATATCTGTTTTTATTTATTTCTGGCTATTCATCAATAATAATATTTTTTGTATCATATCTCCTTTTTAACAATTCATTGCAAGATTTTTATCTATGGGGCATAGAATACGCACTTTTTTTCTCATCAAAAATCAATATTCTTAAAAAAATTTATTATTTTATTTTCCCAATGATGGGCAGAATATTCTTGCTTGTCCCATTCATTACTGTTTTTTCAGTATACTTCTTTCTGAAAGAAACAACCTTCAAAAAACATCCTGAAATATTCTATCTTCTAATTTTTTCTTCGTTATGGGGATTCTTACAGGGAAGACCTTTCCCGCATTATTACATACCTTTTTTGAGTACGATTTTCATAGTAACAATGATAGGATTTAACTATTTTACGCTCAATTTTTCAAAAGATTTCAACAAAAAACTAAAAAGGACATTTTACATTTTAACAAGTTTTCTTATTCTACAAAGCAGTTTTTACTGGCATGGCTTTGATTACTACAAAAAATGGATAAATTTTATACGAAGGAAACAATGGAGTGCAGAAACACACAAAGAGAATTTTAAAAATTTAATTGGGTATATAAAAACAAACACAACTTCCGATGATAAAATTGTTGTTTGGGGATGGGTGCCCGCTACAAGTATATATTGGTTTTCTCAGAGAGTGCCTGGTACAAGATTCGTTTTCCCTGAGCCGGTAAATGGCAATATGTTAATAGTCCCTCCTAAAATTCAGTCATACCCACATGCTATAAAACTTTATCTTAAAGACATTGATAACTTGCAGCCCAAGTATTTTATAGATGCATCTGACGTTGATACAATGGACAAAACTTATAATCTTGTAAATTATCCAGAGATTATGGAGCATATACTAAAAAAATACACCTTTGAAAAATACATAGAAGGGTTTAAAATATACGCAATTAAAGAATGCGAAAAAACAGAGTATTGATTGGGTCTTTGTTTCTCATAGGAATAATTACAAGATTTTTTCATATCTCAGCGAGAAGTTTCTGGTGTGATGAATTTCTGGCAATATCACTTGCAAGGCTGAACCTTTCCGAGATGCTCGGATTTATAACAAAAAGTGATGCACATCCTCCTTTGTTCTATACCATCGTACACTACATCTACGGTTTTACTCAGAGTGAGGTTGGGTTGCGTCTTATACCTGCATTATTCGGTGCCGGAGCGATAGTCATTTTTTATCTGCTGTTAAGGCAGATGCGTCAGGGTAATTATCTACTCCCACTTCTTCTTTTTGTCTTTTCTCCGGCAGCAATCCTCTGGTCACAGATGGTTAAGTCATACAGTATGCTTACCTTTTTTTCACTCCTTTCGGTACTTTTGTTTTTTAACTATGGAAGAACTCGTAAGCCCATTTATGCGTTGGGGTGGGTTATATCTATTTTAACGACATTATATCTGCATAACTACGGGGCAATCATTCTCTTTGCCCAGGTTGTTATTCTCTTTTTACGCAGAAGAGAGTTTCCCCTGAAGTTTTTCTTATTACCTGTGCTTGTCATTATACTGGCTTATATCCCACATCTGGCAGGCCCTGTCTTTTCACAGATTCTCTTTGTAAAAAGGGCAGTACATACTGTTACAAACCCGCTTTTAAGAACTGCATATACATTCTTCTACTTTGTTTTTAGCGAAACACTTTCACCACTCAACCTGACCTTTGTTTTACCCGGCATTTTACTGTATTTAACGTTTTTTATATCAGGCCTTTTTGCAAAACGGGACACCCTACATCTTTTCTCTTTGATTGTTCTCACTACCTCTGTTGTTATGATTTTTTTTGTTAAGGCAACGATTCCCCAGAACCTTATTCACCTCCAGCCGTTCTTTTTTATACTCGTTGCTTCTG
>CAZKUB010000089.1:0-1803 GCA_964555835.1 uncultured Thermoplasmatales archaeon | reverse complement strand
TCTGCAATGCAATTTTGAGAGCCTTGTAAAGCTGCTAGTGCTGCATATTGAGATACTACCGGGGCAGAAATAGCAAAGGAATTATGTGCTTTAGTTATCTGCGGAATTAATTCTTCATCAGCATGTAAATATCCTATCCTCCAGCCAGTCATCGCGTATGTTTTTGTAAATGTAAAACAGCTAACTGTATTTTTTTTCATTTCAGGTATTGAAGCAATACTAAAATGTTTATAGCCATCATATGTAAAATATTCATATGCTTCATCTGTTATAACCATCAGATTATTCTCAAGAGCAATATCTGCTAACTGACGAATACTTTTCTCAGAAAACACCGCTCCAGCAGGGTTAGTTGGGGAACAATAAATTATAGCCTTTGTTTTTGGCGTTATTGCCTTTCTAATAGCATCGATATCCAAAGTAAATCCTTCTTTTTCAATTGTTGGAACCAGCATAGTTTTTCCTAAAGCAAGATTAACCTGATCAATATGAGTAGAATAAGTTGGAGATGGTAAAATAACTTCATCACCCGGGTTAATTAATGCCATAATAGATGCAGATAAACCTTCAACAGCACCTATAGTAACAATTATTTGAGAAATATCTGATTTAATGTTATTGTCTCTTTTTAACTTTTTGACAATTTCTCTTCGCAATTCTAAAAGACCTGCATTTTCAGAATATCCCCCTACTAACCCATTTTTTATTGCATTAATTGCCCCCTGTTTAACGTGTTCTGGTGTATCATAATTTGGCTTTGCCCATGACAAAAATGCAACATCATCAATATTTTTTGATAATCTTGTCATTTCATGAATTGCGGATTTTTGAATATCTAAAACTCTATTTGATAGCCTCCAATCTTTTATCATTTTATTTTCCTCCTTTTTTATAAATATTTTAGTCATATGACAAACGAGTTTTTTTATCCGATGACACTAATTTAATAATTTTTTTTGATTTTGAAGAATTCCATGTTCCCAACTTTGTGTGCACGTCATAATAATTCTGAGGAATTGGATGAGTTCCAAAAACCACTTTTAAATTATATTTTGACTTAATAAAATCATGAAAATATTCTATATAAGGACAAGGAGGATATCCAACAATCAAACCAGTTGCAAGATGAATTACTTCTGCTCCATTCTTTAACATCTCTCCAGGAGCATATTCAATGTTTTCCCCAGGACAACCACCACAAGTTGCATATCCAACTAATTCTAATTCCTCATTTTTTTTATAAATACTAAAAGCCCCTTCTCTATTACGAAAAGCCCTTAGACATTTTCCACCCGCACACATTTGATAACGATCACAAATGATTATACCAATTTTAGTTTTATTTTTCATTACTATCCTACTCTTCTAAACTCGATATTTATTATATCATCTATTTTTTCCTCTCGATACAAGAAGAAAATTTAGCTAGTTTTTTATCTATATTTTTATCTTACGCTATTGCCTTTATCTTGTATTTTTTATAGATCAAACTTTTTCTAACATAACTTATTATAATGCTCTAGTTTTTTGTTAAGGGTTCCATCTGGAAGCATATAATCTGCATGAGGTCTTCCATTTTCTTCCATATAATATCTAACGCAGCTTTCCCAATCACCTTTACAATATAATTCAATCCATTTTTTATCTAATAATCCTTCTTCATAATATGTTTTCATGGGGCATGCTTCATACCACTTACACTTTTTAGAAATAACTTGCAATTTATGATAATTATTTAGCAATACTTTTTTTAAATCAGGATTATAAACCACAGCAGCAGGATGTTGCAAAGGTAATATTTTA
>CAZKUB010000088.1:0-2304 GCA_964555835.1 uncultured Thermoplasmatales archaeon | reverse complement strand
GGATTTTGGTGATGGAACAAATGGATCAGGAGAAACAGTAACACATATTTTTTCTATTTCAAATACTTACATTGTTACATTAACAGTAACAGATGATGAGGGTGCTACTGATACCGATACAATCTCAGTGGTAATACGTGTTCAAAACAAACCACCATCAAATCCAATTATTGATGGCCTGACTACTGGTCATAAAAATGTGAATTTAAGTTATATAATTATATCAACAGATGCTAATAATGATACTATAAAATATACTTTAGACTGGGGAGATGGCATCATAGAATCGAGCATGTTTTTACCAAATGGTACAAGTTGGACAAAAAATCATAGTTGGGACAAGGCAGGAAAATACATAATTAAAGTAACAGTAACTGATAATCAGATAAATTCATCATCCGAAAAAACAATCTTTATTGACTCAATAAATATTGAAAATTTAGGATATCTTACAGATAACAATAGTGATGATATATATGACTTGTTTTATAGTAACGACGGTTTAGTAATAACTAATGTTCAAAAACAGTCTGATGGAACTTATCTTGTTGATAGTGATGGAGATGATAAATGGAATTATATTTTTAGTATAACGTCTGGTCTTAAAGATTATGAGACTAAAGAATCAGCAGATGATGGAACGCCTGGTTTTGAACTAATTTTCGTTATTTTAGCAATCATGCTAGTTTTGATTTGGAGGCGAAAAAGTTCTAAATTGTAGGGCAGGATTTAAAAATTTACCAAAAATCTTGAGTAACATACACCGCATAATTACTACTTATTGATACCCCAATTCCTTCTTTATCATATGATGATGTAAGAATATTTTGACGGTGACCTGGGCTATTCATCCAACCATTTACACAATTGTATGCGATTTCATCTTGTGTATACCAATCATATGTAGTTGTAATACCATAAGTTATCTGACTATACAACCAACCCATATGGATGTTTTCAGCAATACCATCTGAATACCATCCTCCACCTAGTTCTTTATGTACATTATAGCCAGCTTTTATCGCTCTTTCAGTTGGACCGTCTCCATCAGGATTAACATGATCAAAAAAATTCCTGTAATCCATATCCTGACTATGAGCCCTAGCTATATCAGCCAGTTCATAATCATATTGTAATGAAGAAATTCCATTTTTCTGTCTTTCATTATTTATTAATTCATGGATTTTTAGTTCTAATTCCTGTATATCAATTACTGGTTTAGGATTCGATATTTCTGGAATAGTAATTTGATTATTGTCATTGTCTCCATAATTATATGAAGAGTCGGTATTGCTATAATTCCAATTAATTTCAAGTGGATTTAACGTATCATAACGAAACCCAGTGATTGAATCTATCACTATATTAGGATGTAAAAAAAGTTGGAAACAAAATAAAACAAAAACAATAGCAGTAATTAGTTTGTATCCATTGGCTAATCCTTTAACGCCATATTTCAGGTTAAGTAAAATTTTGTATATGCTCCTTATAATGAAAAACAACAAAATCAACTGTATGATAGCACCTAATTTGAAAATCCATATTACAATCCCATCTAAAGTATCAGAATTTGTGTATATTATCCAAAAAAGAAACGATAAGCATATAATAGCTGTTAGATGAATTACAAAAGCCTGTTTTCTTAATCTGCTGTGACGATATTTTTTACGAAAGAACCATCTTATATATTTATTAGGATGTTTATACATAGAGGTCTTTGAACTAATCGGAGATGCTTTTCCATTTTCAGTTTTTCCAGCTGGTTCTGATGATGATTCTAATTTAGGAATAGTATTTGGATCATTTGTCCAAGTTGATTCTAAATCTGGCCTTGTATTTGGGTCATTTGCCCACGCATTTTTTTCTTGTTTAAACTTAAAATGTGGTTTTTTATAAATATCCTTTCTTGTTACAATCCCGACAAATCTAGTGCCATCGACAACTGCTAAAGCATTTATTCTCTCTCTTTTAAGTTTTTTAACTGCAGCATCTATCTCAGTGTCAGGCGAAATAGTAAACGCAGGTGTTGACATTATGTCAAAAATTTTTTGATTTCTTCTTTTACTCCTAGTTTTTATGTCTTGTTTTGTTACAACTCCAACTATACGCGCTTGAGATATAACAGGAATAGTCCATATGTGAAATTTCTTAAAAATATCTAAGGCATCACCTACAGTATCATCTGGAGAAATTGTAATAGGATCTTTTGTCATCACATCTCGGACTTTCATATCCTTTTCATCCAAACTATAATTCCAAAAATATCTATTGCTTTATAACTATTTTACTATAATCATTACATAA
>CAZKUB010000087.1:0-3298 GCA_964555835.1 uncultured Thermoplasmatales archaeon | reverse complement strand
TTTATACAAATTTTTCTACATAACACATTCATGAGCTTTTATGATATCGAACAATTGTTACCAATTTTCAAAAAATCATTTAATAAGAAATGTATTTTTTAAAAGATGCGTTATTGATAATTTGTTTGATTTGCTTTTTTGTTGAATAAAAAAGATGACTGCGGCATTTACAATCACTACATCCAAATCCTGTGACATTTGCTAGTGTTTGGTTAAAAAAATTTACAGTTTTACATTCTATTTTTTCATTTGTTTCTTTGTAAAAAACATCTATTACATCTGCGTTTTGTAATAAGTAATCTATATGCCAGTGTAATTTTTTCTCTGATCTTAGATGACGTTTTATTCTGCCTTCTAAGCTGTTCATAGCGCTACCAATATACAAATAAAATCCTTTTTTGAAAAATACTTTTCCAAGTTTACCAATCTGTATTTTTGTAGGAGTTTTTAATTCTATCAACAAAATATAGCAACCGATCATACAAATTCCATCATTTTTTGATGAGTATAAATCATTTCAATGAAAACAATTTTTTATACTTTGTTATGGTTCTTTACACTACATTCTATTTTTATATGTATCCTTTTATGATATTGAACAATTGTTACCCATTTTTTAAAAAACACCTGTTAATAATAAGTTTATAAAAGACTAAATGTTTTAAAATAGTATTATTTGAGGGAAAAAATATGGAACCAATAATTAGAAAGCCATCAAAAACAGAAATAGAAGCAGCAGAATCCTGGCCTATCTGGGAAAAAGAAGCATCAGAATTCCCCTGGCAATATGATGATAAGGAAAAATTCCTTGTAATAGAAGGAGATGTAACTGTAACTAATGAATATGGGAAAGAATTTCATTTTAAAAAAGGAGACTATGTAATTTTCCCAAAAGGTATGAAATGTAGCTGGAAGATAAATAAGGATGTAAGAAAACACTATAAAATGGGATAATTTTTATCATCTTTTTATATCATGAACTCATGAAATTAGCCCATCGTTTTTTATGATAGATTCATTTATGAAACAAAGTATAAATCCAAAAATATGATTATATCTTTTTTGTGATTGATAGATGAAAAATGATAAAGAGCAGAAAAACATAGGTAAGGATTTATCAGAAGCAGTTCGATTGGTTAATCTTGTGGAGTACAAAGAGGATTCAGTAGTAAGCAGAATGTTGCTTAATAAAAAGTCAGGCACTGTAACGCTCTTTGCTTTTGATGATGGTCAGGGTCTCAGCGAGCATACCGCACCTTTTGATGCTTTGGTTCATATTCTTGACTGCGAAGCAGAAATAACAATCTCTGGAAGGAAGCTCTTGTTAAGAAAGGTGAAATAGTGATAATGCCTGCCAACGAGCCTCACAGCTTACAATCAGTGAAAAAATTCAAGATGATGTTGATCATGATAAAATCATGATTACTATATCTGCTTTTATTCATCTTTAAAAACTGCAGTGGCTTTCACCGTTTTCTTTCAGCCATTTTTGTTTATCTTTATAATTAGGCATCGCGTTTTCAACTAATGCCCAAAAACGTTTTGAATGGTTACTCTCGACAAGATGAGCTAGCTCATGGATACATACATACTCGAGCACGTCATCTGGAGCAAATAAAAGTCTTGTCGCTATATTGATGTTGCCTGCATGAGAGCAGCTTCCCCATTTTGATTTATGGTTTTTAAAACGTATCCTATTTATTTTTTGATTGAAATGTTTTTTATTAAGTGTGTTGATTTTTTCTCTAAGCTCAGGTAGTTTTTTATCTGCGATGCATCTACTCAGAAGCGCTGAAACATGCTTGTTTTCTTCCGCCTTTGACAAATGTGAAGAAATGCAGAGAGAAATGGTATTCTCATTTAATTTTGCTGAGCTGCTTGCCTTATCTTTGTAATCAATGTTAATGACATATTGCTCATCAACAATTTTAAGGATATCTTCATTCTGATATTCTCGACATGATTTTGATTTAAATTTCTCAGGATTGAATGATATTTTTTGTTCGGCCCATTCCTTCATCTTTAATAGTTGCTTGTTTTTTTCTTTACTGCTAAGAAAAATAGGTACTCGGATGTTAATCACTTGTTTTCTGATGGTTGCCGTTGTGTTTTTTCTTTTTTCATAGTGAACCTTCACTGTAAAATCAATACCGTTTACATTCATAGATTCAACAATCATATCTTTTCAACGACTTTTTCAAAATCTTTCATAAAACTAGTATCTATAAGCTTATCGGGAAAGCCAATAGCCTCTTCAAGATTCATATCAAAAAGAACACTACCTAGATAATTGAATTTTTTGGTTTTTGCATAATCTTGAATTGCTGTTAAATCATTAATTTTCATATTTTCAACAATACCTAAAACAGGTAGCTTTAGTTCTTTTAAAATTTTTAAAAGCTTATCAACTGCACCCAATGCAACCTTTGAAGGAGTACTTACTACAACAAACTCGGAGTTTTTAATGAAATGAATTAAATCAAGTGTTTCATCGCCTATGCCCGGAGGCATATCAATAATAAGAAAATCTAGTTCCTCCCAACGAGTAATAGCAAGAATCTCAATTATTACGTTTGTAATATCAGCCCCACGAAGTGCGGCTGGCTTATCTTCGGTAAAATATACAATGCTCATGAATTTTATACCATTAACATCATAGGGAAGTATCCCCTTGTCTTCCTCGGGAAAGCTAAAATCATTTACACCCAATATAATATGTGATGAAGGACCATACAGGTCAAGATCCATGAGACCTACTTTGTATCCTTTCTTTGAAAGATTAAGTGCAAGGCTTGCTGCTACAAGACTTTTTCCAACACCACCTTTACCACTTACAACAGATATCACCCGCTTTACCTTGTCAAGTCTTTTTTTAATAACACTGGTTCTAACTTCCATTATTTTTCACCTTTGATTTGTATAATGCTTACTCCTCGGCCAGTTGTTATTTCAAAATCAGGGCTACCGCATTTTGGACAACGAGTATGAACAAAGGTAACTTCGGGTATAAAATGTATAGATTCACCTTCATCATCAGAGATTTTCTTTTTCATGTCGCTAAACTTCCATTCATTTGCACAGTTGTTACATTTTAAATTGCTTGGGATTGTTTTAATTTTAATTTTTACTTTACCAAATTTGCTCTCGTGTTCTTTTATCATCTCATCAAGTGCAAATTTAAAAATATCTACTGCAATCTGCTGTAGCTCACCAAGACCTACAGTGATTTCTGTAAGTTTCTTGATTTTTTCTTTTTCTGCAATATCAACTGCTGCAACAAGGATTGATTCAGCAAGCG
>CAZKUB010000086.1:0-1707 GCA_964555835.1 uncultured Thermoplasmatales archaeon | reverse complement strand
GCAATCTTGGCAAATCCTGGGCAAAGAAACTAGCACCTAATAGTATAGAGGAACTTTCAGCTTTGATAGCTATTATTAGACCCGGAACCCTCAAAGCTTATGTGGATGGCAAAAGCATGACACAGCACTTTGTGGATAGAAAGCATGGAAAAGAAGAAGTTACATACTTGCACCCAGCATTAGAGGAAATATTAAAGCCAACATACGGGGTGCTAGTTTATCAAGAACAATCTATGCGTATTGCTCAAAAAATTGCTGGGTTTAACTTACAAGAAGCAGACGAGTTGAGAAAAGCTATTGGTAAGAAAAAGGCCGACTTGATGGCAAAAGTGAAAAAGAAGTTTATCAAAGGGGCAGATAAGCTAGGGGTAGTATCTAAAGAAGAAGCAGAAGCTATATTCGGATGGATAGAAAAGTCATCAAGATATGCGTTCAATAAATCACACTCGGTTTCTTATGCTGTTTGTTCATATCTAAGTGCGTTTCAAAAAGCGCACAATACAAAAAAATTCTTCCTGTCTTACCTATATTACGCGAATGAAAAACAAGACCCCCACCAAGAGATATACGAGCTTATTTCCGAAGCCAAGTTGTTTGACATTTCTGTAAAAACCCCTAGCATATTGAATTACAAAGAGAAATTCAACATAGATAAAAATACTATCTATTTTGGCATAAAGGATATCAAGTCCTTAACAGGTAAAAATGGTGACGCAGTTATATCAGCTTTGCAAGGAATAGAAGAACATTTCAATACGCCGGTTAAAAAACTATCTTGGGTTCAAATACTCTTATATCTCAACTCAAAAATATCTTCCACAGCTTTTAAGGCTTTAGCTTCTGTTGGATTTTTTCGTGATTTTAAAGACAAGATTGCTAGAAATAAATGTCTATATGATTACGAAATTCTTAGGTCTTTAACAAAATCTGAACAGCAATGGCTAGAAAACAATTTAAGCAATAAAAAATGGAATTGTCTGAAGCAGGCTTTGAGCGACCTAGCACCGATTAAAAAAGAAGGTGGTGGAACCAGTAGGGTAGAAAGAAAACAAGCCATACTGAACGAAATTCAGCTTCTGGAACACCCCCCATACGATCTTGTTGATGATCCAGCTTGGATAATAGACCAAGAGGTAAAAATGCTCGGTTGCCCCGTTAGCTTATCTAAAGTGGAAACATCTGATACATCTGCCTCCAATACAACTTGCAAAGACGTTGTAAATGGCAAAAAGGGTAAAGATTTATGCATAGTAGCCAATATACAAAGAGTGTCGGATTACAAGATCAAGAAAGGTGAATCTAAGGGAAAAGTTATGTCTTTCCTCACGATAGAGGACGAGACTGCTGTGCTAGATAGCGTCATAGTTTTTCCAACAGTAAAGGAGAAGTATAAGTATGTTCTATATGAAGGCAATAATCTTATATTTTGTGGTTATGTCAATTCCGGCGATTCATCTTTTATTATTGAAAAGATCCACGAAACATGAACCTGTTTTTTACAAACAAGAACGTTAATATATGACAACAGGAGAATCTTGATATGAACATGTGTTCCTTTACAGGGTATTTAGTAGAAAATCCTAGAATATCCATAATTGATGACATAGTTAAAGCCGAATTTGTAATGGTGACTTATACTTATAGGAGAACCAAAACCGGCGAAAAAAATCGTATCCCAACGTATATAAATTGCGAGGCTTGGCATAC
>CAZKUB010000085.1:0-2366 GCA_964555835.1 uncultured Thermoplasmatales archaeon | reverse complement strand
ACTAGCAACTTGTATTATATTATAGGTATCTGTAGGGCCAATATATGATCCCCATGAGTTGAATATCTTTACTGAGAAAAGTTCGGAGTCTGGCGCAGAGCCCTGCCCTGAATAGTAGTCATTATACACTTTGGAGCCTGTCCCAAGATGTGTATCTCCTGCAGCAGAACCTGAACAATGTGTACCATGGCTGTGTCCATCTTCCCAGCCACCCTGGTATGAATATCCACCGATAACTCTTCCGGTGAAATCAGGGTGTCCTGCGTCGCCAATGGTTCCGTCGCCGATGCCTGTATCTGCAACGGCAATTGTCACACCTTGGCCGGTGTATCCTATTTGGTTCATGTATGAGCCTGAATTTCCGTGTAGGCGATAGACTGTTGTTGGGTCATTATCTTCATCGTCGAAAAACCATAGACCTCCGCCGATGACTTGAGTAGCCATTTCATCATGTAATTCAGCTTGAACATACTGTGAGATATAAAGTACGTCGTTGATATTGGCTAACTGATGAATTGTTTTTTCTTCTTGTATTTCTGCTATGAACAGGTAGCCTTTATCAGATAGTTCTGTTTCTGAGATTACATTACTTTGTTCTCTAATCAAGTTTAGGCTTTCTATGCTTGGATCGAGGATCATTCCAATAGTGATAATGCCTGGTCGTATATCTTCTTGAATTTTGTAGTATGGATGGTAGATACCTATCCAGTCGACAAAATATAGGTCTAAGATATTGTTTTTCTGTTCTGGTGTCATCCAGATGAGGTATGCATAGTTATGAACATAATGTAGCACTTCTACATTCATGTTTTCAAAAGTTGGCCTCCAATTCTGGGCGATAGGTCCAATCATATGCACGATGTATAGTCCTTTTTCATCTGAATTGTATTCTTTTATGCGTAGTTCATTAGGTATCTCAGGTTCAGCTATCGTAAAATCAAACATTATATCCTTAACAAATAATGTAGTCCTATGTGGCAGATATCTAACAGATAAACCTCTGTTTTCTATCTGTGAAATCATTAGTGCATCGATCTCAACAAGAACATTGGTATCATAGATTTCAAGGATTTTAGCATTTAAAGATTCTAAAAAACGGATGTCCTCTGTATCGTTGATTTCAACTAGTGTAATAACCTTTGTAGGATTTTTATTTGATAAGTTAAATCCAGTAATGCTAGTTATTGCACAGGCTCCAAAAAACATCCCTATTATTAAAAAGCTTATTAGTTTTGTTTTACTTAATTTAATCATTTTCCTATACTCCCCTTCTTTCTAATTGATTGTCAACCTAATAAGGCCTTATTGTTTAAAAAGTTATTTGCTTAGTATGTAATCATCGAATTAGTTTATAGTTGCTCTTTAAGATAAAAATTAAACTTTTTTTGCAAAAAAGATTATTTTTTAACACTTTTTTGATAATCCATTAATGCTCTTTTTGAAGAATACCAAATATTTTCAATTTTTACTGCATCAAGCTTTCCTTGTCTTGCACGAAGGCTTAGATATTCCTGAGAATAATCAGATTTTTTAGATAACTCAGATAATGATTCAAGTCTTTCTTCATCAATAAAACTTGATAGGTAATATTGAATTGATTCATTTACCAAAAGAGCAATAAAGTTTGCAAAATCTGATAAATCTCCCTGATCTGCTTTGTTTAATGTTTTGTAGTATTTTTTTCCATCTTCTTTTTGTATTACAATAGGAGGATATCCATTTTTCATAAGATAAAAAATTGTAAGAAGTCGTGCTACTCGCCCGTTTCCATCTATAAATGGATGAATTCTTACAAGCTCGTGATGAATAAAAGATGCTTTTTTGATAGTTTGAAGTTTAAGTTTTTCTATGTTTTGAATGTACTCATGCATTAATTTAACAATTTTAAGATAACTTGGAGGTCTTATCTTTGCACCAGTTATCGCAACATTTTCGGTTCTATACTTTCCAGGTTTTTGAAGTATTCCTTTCATGACAAGCTCATGTATGTTTTGTATTATTTCGTGGGAAATCTTCTTTTTAGATTTTACTAGTCCTACCATCAAATCAAATGCTTCTGCATCATTTCTGGTCTCAATATGATCTTTTAAAGGTTTACCGCCAATGGTAACCCCTTCTTCAATTACAAGTTTTGTTTCTTGAAGAGTCAGAGTATTTCCCTCAATTGCTTCTGAATGATATGTATGTCTAAGGCGGATATCTTCTATAATTCTTTTAACAGCATCTTTTGGAAGTGGCCTTAAAGAATCTAATTTTTTCTTTTTTGTTTCGATTTTTTTAACAAGTGAATCACTTATTATAATATCGGTATCAGTCAAAAATAATATTTGCCGATATATTTAAAATATAAAAATCTTTTTTTCTTA
>CAZKUB010000084.1:0-2706 GCA_964555835.1 uncultured Thermoplasmatales archaeon | reverse complement strand
ACGAACCGTATATCGACATGGGTGGAGTGATCTATGCCGGTGTTGATTATGAACAAATTCTTCATGAAGCAGAAAAAGAAGCAGATGTAATTATTTGGGATGGGGGAAACAATGAGTTTAGTTTTTACAAATCTGATATTTTAATTACAATTGCAGATCCGCATCGTGCAGGTCATGAACTTATGTATTACCCAGGTGAGCTTAATTTCCGTTCTGCAGATGTTATAATTATAAACAAGGTTAACACTGCAAAAAGAGGGGATATTGAAACTGTTCGTGAAAATATTGAAATGACAAATCCAAAAGCAAAAGTTATAGAAGGAATTTCAAGTGTTTTTTTAGAAGGGGAACATAATATAAAAGGCAAAAAAGTCCTTGTGATAGAAGACGGACCCACTGTTACTCATGGTAGTATGCCTTATGGCGCTGGAACTGTTGCAGCAAGAGACGCTGGTGTAAAAGATATGGTTGACCCCCGACCTTTTGCTGTTGGAAGTATCAAGGATACTTTTGATAAATATACTCATTTGACTAATGTTCTTCCTGCTATGGGATATGGTAGAAAACAAATGAAAGAGCTTGAGCAAACAATTAACAATAGTAATGTTGACATTGTGTTAAGTGGTACACCTATTGATATAAACCGTGTCATCAAATCTGGTAAAACAATTATTCGTGTAAAATATGGTGTTGGTGAAGAAACCTATAAAGAATTAGAAAAGATTATCGCAGATTTTACAAGAAAACATCTATAAAATATTTTTTCTTATTTTATTTTGCTTCCTTCTAAGCTAAAATAAGCAAGGAGTGATTCTAGTTGTATATGCGGGTTACTTCCTTCTATGAGTCTGAATTCTATTTCCCCCGTTTGCTCTATAATTCTTATTTTGTTTTCATCAGGTATAGTTAAATCAAATATGCTTTGATGTATCTGTTTTATTATATCTTCCCCACTTAAACCATACTTTATAAGCAAGTCATACAACTGATTTCTTGCAGCCATAAAGTCACCAGCCAATGCTGTTTTTATAAGATTTTTTACATCTTCTGGTTTTGCAGTAGCCGTTGTTTCATAAAGTAACTTTGCTGTGATTTTTTTATTTACAGATGCACCTACCTGAAGTATATTTATTGCTTTTCGCATATCGCCCCTGGCGATAAATATCAGTGCCTCAAGTCCATCCGGGGTTATTTCCAGTTTTTCCACTTGAGCGATTTTACGCATGTATTTTTTGATATCATCTGGTTTTATAGGACTGAAGCGAAACACTGTACATCTTGATTGTATAGGCTCAATTACCTTTGATGAATAGTTCACAGATAATATAAATCTACAGATATGTGTATATTTTTCAATTGTTCTTCTAAGTGCAGATTGTGCATCATTTGTAAGAGAGTCTGCCTCATCTAAAAATATTATCTTAAATTCTGCTTTCCCAAAGGGCGCTGTTCTTGCAAAATCCTTGATTTTTCCACGTATGATTCCTATTCCCCGTTCATCACTTGCATTGAGCTCATTGAAGTTTTGTTTCCAAGTATCACCAAAAAGTTCTTTTGCAAGTGCAATAGCACAAGTAGTTTTACCAGTTCCTGCAGTTCCTGCAAACATTAGATGCGGGACATTTTTAGTTTTAACATATGCTTTGAGTCTTTCTATGATTTCATCTTGACCTGCCACATCATCTAATTTTTTAGGCCGGTACTTTTCAATCCATATCTGATCCATAAAAGACCTCTATTTATCATTCTTATTTTTTATATGGTAATGATTGCTGTTAGATAATGTTTTTTATGAGGCTGGGCAGCTGATTTAGATATCTTGTTAGACTGTGATCATCATGTAAAAAATGTATCTTTGCTTCTTGTGCCTTTGCAAACTCTAAAGGCCAAAGATTAGGCACAACATCGTCATTTGTTCCAATAAATATAGTTATTTCTGAAGTAATTTTTTCTTTGAATAAAGATTCATCCTGCATATCTTTTATTATCTCATATGGCATATCTTTTATTTTTTTTAAATCATAGCCTATTGGTATTATTGCAGGATTAAGAATTATTATTTTTTTTACAGTGTACATAAGAGCGGTTTTTGCTGCTAAAAAACCACCTAAGGATGAGCCAATTAATATTGTATCTTCATTATTTTTGATTTCATCTTTGATCCGTTTTATACAATCTGAAATTATTAGTTCTTCTGGCGGGCAATCTCTATATTTTATTGGCTTTGCATTTAATGTTTTTTTGAAAAGTGTCGCCTTGGTACTATTAGGACTTGAGAGATAACCATGAATGTAATATAACATGTAGTTTGTTGTGATTAAAAAGCCTGTATTAAAATGATTCGATTAATATCATTCATGCAACAGATTTATATATTTAAAACGTAATAATAAATATAGTGCTTGGTGAAAAAAATATTATGACAAAAAAAATAGTAACGTTGATTTTAATCCTTTGTTTTATTTCAATGTCTATAAACATAGTCTCTGCAATAAATGTTGAAGATGAGATTGAGACATTTACAAAAAATTTTGGTAATACAACTGTACTTGGCTTTGAAAATTTGAGCTATTATACAGTTATAACTGCAGGTCCTGCAAGAATTAACTCCCGCTTTAAATTTATCGACAGACAAGATTCTCAAATAGATAAAATAGAAGACCTTATGAACATAAGATTTTTTAAACCAGATCTGAGAACAGTATC
>CAZKUB010000083.1:0-3237 GCA_964555835.1 uncultured Thermoplasmatales archaeon | reverse complement strand
AACGTGCAAGACAATCAAAAAACCCGCCAGATATGCTTATTACAACACCTGAAACTTTTCAGATAATGTTTACAGGTAAAAGACTAAGAAAACATCTTGATAGTGTTAGATGGGTTGTGGTTGATGAAATTCATGAGCTTGCAGGTGACGAACGTGGCGCTCAGTTATCAGTTGGTTTAGAGCGTTTATATGAAATAGTCACAGAAAACAATCATATTTTCCAAAGAATAGGTCTTTCAGCAACAGTTGGAACACCTTCAGAAGTTGCTCGTTTCTTAGGCGGTTTTGAAAAAGACGAGTTTCGACAAGTTGAAATAATCAAGGTTGACGCTACAAAACTAATTGATATCTCAGTTGAGATACCTGTTGTTAAAAAAACAGATTATCATTCTGCTAAAAAACTAAAAATCGAACCTTTTTCCTTTGCATCACTCAGAAGATGTAAAGAGCTTATCGACAAGCATACTTCAACTCTTCTTTTTATAAATACACGGGACGGCGCAGAAATTCTTTCATCACGTTTTCGTCTTTGGCAAGAAGATTTTAATATTGGCATACATCATGGGTCTCTTTCAAAAATTGCTCGGGTAGAGGCAGAGGATGATTTCAAAAAAGGAAGTCTTAAATCACTTATATGTACATCTTCTCTTGAATTAGGAATTGATGTTGGAAATACTGATTTTGTAATTCAGTATAGCTCACCAAGAGAGGTTAAAAGAATTCTTCAAAGAGTCGGACGCTCAGGTCATAAAATAGGTAAAACCTCAAAAGGATTAATTATTGCAACAACACCTGAAGATCTTGCCGAAAGTCTAGTTATTGCAAGAAAAGCACTATCTGGAGAAATTGAAGAAATTAAAGTAAGACAAAACCCATTGTCCGTTCTTACAAATCAGATTATTTCTATTGCCCTTGAATATGGTCAAATAAATCCTGAAAAAATCTTTAAAATTATAAAAAGATCATATCCGTTCTATAAAATACAAGAGGATTTATTTAAACAAGTAATAGCGCAACTTAAAAACCAGCGCTGCATTTGGATTGATGAAAAAGGAAATATTGTCAAAAGAACAAATTCAAGAAACTATTTCCTTGATAATATTTCAATGATACCTGATGAAAAAACATATATGGTCATTGATATCAGCACAAGGAAAAAAATCGGAAAACTAGATGAACGTTTTATTTTGAACACAGGTTTCGAGGGATCGACATTTATTTTGAAAGGAATTCCTTGGACTATAGTAAAAATCGAAGAGGAAGAAATTCTTGTAGCTCAATCCAAAGAAATTGGAAATGTCCCCTCATGGAGGGGTGAAGATATTCCTATTCCATTTGAAGTGGCAATTGAGGTTGGAAAACTTAGAAAACTTGCATTAAATAAAAATAATTTAGAAAAATATCCGTGTAAAAAAAATTCTTTTGAAAAACTTATAAAACATGTACAGAATCAGAAAAAACAGGGGTTTATAATACCTGATGACAAAAATATCACTTTTGATGTTGAAGATAAAACAGTTGTGATAAACGCTTGTTATGGAACAAAAGTAAACGAAACATTAGGTCGACTTATTTCTGCAATTCTTTCGCAATTAATTGGTGAGAGCATTGGGATAAATAGTGATGCTTATAGAATAAACCTGGAGCTTCCAGGTCGCATTCCTATTAAAAAGATAATTGATATATTAAATGATACTAAACCTGAAACTTTGTATTATCTACTTAGAACCATTTCAAAAAACTCAACTTATATTAGAGGCGAGCTTGTTCATGTTGCACGAAAGTTTGGTGCGATAAAAAAAGATTTTGATTTTAAACATGTTGGTTCTAAAAAACTTTTCACTCTTTTTGACAATAGTCTTATTTTTGATGAAACAGTTGACAAAATTATATGGGAAAGAATGGACATAGAAAATACTCAAAAAGTGTTAAAAGAAATCCAAAGTGAAAAAATAAAAATTCATGTCCAGAAAATCTCCCCTATTTCTCTTGCAGGTCTTGAAACAATACGTGGTTTAATGGTTCCAAAAAGAGCAGATAGATCTATTCTAATGGCTCTTAAAAAAAGACTTGAAGAAACAGAAATTACCCTTGTTTGCATTAATTGTCATCATTCATGGGATAAAACAGTTGATAGAGTAGATGAAAAGCCTAAATGTGCTAAATGCGGGGCTATAAAAATAGCTGTATTAAGACGGTATAACAAAAAACTTGTAAAGATTCTTAGAAAAAAAGATTTAACTGATGAAGAATTAAAAGAGTACAAACGCCTGCATAAAAATGCAAGCTTGGTTCTAATTTATAAAAAACCCGCTATTTTAGCATTAGTTGGAAGAGGCATAGGGCCAGATACTGCGTCTAGAATACTTAGAAAATATAATATTTATGATATTGAAAAATCTGAAGAGATACAAATCAGGTTTCTAAGAGATATTCTCACAGCTGAATTAAATTATGCAAAAACTCGTGGTTTTTGGGATAATAACTAAGTATACTTATTTCAAATAACAAGCTTTAATAATGTTATTTTGTATTTAATATTTGAATAAAAAAACAAGTAGTAATGAGAGAAAGGATGGATGCCACGAATAGAAAATAAAAAACTGCTTGGTAGACTTTTAAAATCTACTATTGGAGTTATAGGTAGGAGAACCTCTGAACCCTATGCAAACGTAATTGTTAGTAGTACTATAGATAAACTAAAAATAAAGTATCCTTTTTTAAATAGTGTAAGAATAATAATCGAAGATTACAGCGAAAGATTTGATGTAGTTGATATAAATAATAGTATCAATGTTGTTGATTATAAAGAAATTGGTAGAGCTTCTTGTGAATTTATACAGTACATTATTGATTCCATGGGAAAAGATGCTGGTTATTATTTTATAAGGGAAATAAGAGATGATTTACCATATGCTTATGAAAAATCAATAAAAGAAGCAGGATTGGATCTAGATATTTTACAGCTTAGGTTCATTAATGATATAAAACAACATAATAAATTTGAAATTAAAAATGATGTACTTTTAAGGTATATATTTTTGGTTTTATATGAGGTACTTGAGCGCGATTCAGGTAGAAATTTTGCATATGAAACTATTAATGAAACAGTAAACAGAAGTAATATCAGCTATGAATTTCTAAAACATGTTAAAATCAATGATATACGTTCAATTCCAAACGTAGATATTTGCACAGTAGATAACGTTATAAATTCTTTGGATCCGATTGTTATAG
>CAZKUB010000082.1:0-5539 GCA_964555835.1 uncultured Thermoplasmatales archaeon | reverse complement strand
GGATGTGCGGAGGATGCAGAGTAACAGTCGGTGGGGAAATTAAATTTGCCTGTGTAGATGGACCAGAATTTGACGGTCACAAGGTTGATTTTGATAATTTAATGCTACGAAACCGCCGCTTTATAGAAGAAGAGCAACATGCCTGTAAATTAGCAGGGGTGAAGTTGTAGTGGCTGTAAAAAAAGAAAAACATCCGATGCCTGAGCAGGATCCGAAAAAACGAATTAAAAACTTTAATGAAGTGCCCTATGGCTATGATGAGAAAACTGCAGTTGAGGAGGCAAAACGCTGCATTCAATGTAAAAACAAACCATGTACAAAAGGATGCCCGGTAGGAGTTGATATCCCTGAATTCATAAAAGAAATTGCTCAAGGAAACTTAGACAAAGCAGTTGAAGTTTTAAAAAATAAAAATGCGCTTCCTGCAGTATGCGGAAGGGTTTGTCCGTATGAAAACCAGTGTGAAGGAGAGTGCACGCTTTTAAAACTTGGTGAGCCTGTAGCAATTGGCAGACTTGAGCGTTTCATTGCAGATTACGAGCGGGATAAAGGAATAAAAAAACCTAAAAAAGTAAAACCCACTGGTAAAAAAATAGCAGTAGTAGGAGCAGGTCCTGCAGGTCTTACTTGTGCGGGAGAACTTGCAAAAATGGGTCATAAAGTCACTATTTTTGAAGCACTTCATGCACCAGGCGGCGTTCTCATGTATGGAATTGCAGAGTTTCGTCTTCCAAAGGAGATTGTTCATGCAGAAGTAGATTACATTAAAAGTCTTGGTGTTGAGATAAAATATGATGTAGTTGTTGGTAAAACCATTACTGTTAAAGAGCTTCTTAAAGAGTTTGATGCAGTTTTTATTGGAACTGGTGCAGGTTTGCCAAATTGGCTTAATGTACCTGGTGAAAGTCTAGATGGCGTGTATAGCGCTAATGAGTTTCTCACCCGTGTTAACATGATGAAGGCGTATGATTTCCCGCATCACTGTACTCCTTGTGCGGTTGGTAACGTTGCTGCTACTTTTGGCGCTGGAAATGTTGCTATGGACTGTGCGAGAACAGCGCTTCGCATGGGTGCTAAAAAATCATATATTCTTTATCGTAGAACTGAAAAAGAAATGCCTGCAAGAATTGAAGAGATACATCATGCGCGAGAAGAAGGAGTAATCTTTAAACTTCTTACAAACCCGGTGGAGTTTATCGGTGATGAAAAAGGAAGAATAAAAGCAGTAAAATGTATAGAGATGAAGCTTGGTGAGCCAGATGATAGCGGTCGTCGTAGACCGATTCCTATACCTGATTCAGAATTTACAATTGAGATAGATACAGCCCTTGTTGCAATTGGGCAAAGCCCAAATCCTCTTGTTCCACAGTCAATGAAAGAACTTGAAACAGAGCGATGGGGAAATTTAAAAGTTGATGAAGACGGAAAAACAAGTGTTGATGGCGTTTATGCCGGTGGAGATATCGCAACAGGTGCTGCCACTGTGATACTTGCCATGGGTGCCGGTAAAAAAGCAGCAAAAGCAATCAACGATTATTTAAAAAGATAAAAAGCAATTTTTTTTATCCTCTTCTTTTTTTAGCAGCTTTTATCAAACCATCAAACATAGGAGCCGGTCTTAAAGGTCGACTTTTAAATTCAGGATGTGCCTGAGTTGCGACAAAATAAGGATGGTTTGGTAATTCCATAAACTCCATAAGTATTCCATCAGGACTGCGTCCTGAAAAAACAATCCCGCATCTCTCAAGTTTTTCTACATATTCTGGATTTACTTCATATCTGTGGCGGTGTCTCTCAGAAACCTTCTCAGCATTGTATAGTTTATGTATAATAGTTCCTTTTTTGATATCTGCAGGATATGCACCAAGACGCATTGTCGCACCATATCGCGAATCCTGCACAATCTTTTTTTGCTCAGGAATAAAGTCAATTACAGGATGAGGTGTATTTTTTTCAAACTCTGTAGAATGCGCATTTGTAAGACCACAGTTATTACGAGCATATTCAACTACTGCAAGCTGCATTCCAAGACAAAGGCCTAGAAAAGGTATATTGTTTTCCCTGCAATAGCGAATTGTAGAAAGTTTACCATCAATTCCAGAGAGGCCAAATCCGCCGGGTACTATAACGCCATCTGATTTATCAAGGCTAGAAAGATTACTTGGTTCTTTTTCAAATTCTTTGGAGTCAATCCAATATATTTCAGGTTTGATATTGTTATTCCAAGAAGCATGTTTCACTGCCTCAATTACGCTAATGTAGCTATCTGACAGCTGGCTTGTTCCGATATCAAAATATTTCCCAATAATGCCTATTTTTACAGTTTTTTGAATCCGCCTAATTTTTTTTATAAAGTTTTCCCAGCCTTCAAGATCATTGTGGTCTTTTCTAAGATTAAGCTTTTTAAGTATCTTTTTACAAAGATCTTGTTTTTCAAAAAGCAAAGTTATAGCATAAATATTATCGACATCTTCATTGCTTATTACTTCTTCTGTGTGAACATTACAAAACAATGCGATTTTTTCACGACGGACACTGTCAAGTGTTTTTTCAGAACGCGTAATAATAAAATCAGGCATGATACCTATTTCACGAAGTAGCTTTACACTATGTTGAGTAGGCTTGGTTTTTGCCTCACCAAGCGCATCAAGCATGGGAACATAAGTTACATGAACAAAAACAACTTTATCGCCTTCGTGTTTCATCTGACGGACTGCTTCTAAAAACAATACATTTTCATAGTCTCCAACAGTTCCACCTATTTCAACAAGTACAAAATCCCAAATTTTTTGACTTGCAGGAAAACGTATTCTTTCTTTAATCTCATCAGTTACATGCGGGATAGGCTGCACTGTTTTACCAAGATATTTGCCTTTACGCTCTTTTTCTATGACTGCGCTGTAGACTTGACCCGTGGTAATATTGTGAGATCTAGGTATATTTATATCTAAAAAACGTTCATAATGACCGAGGTCTTGATCGATTTCCCCGCCGTCTTCAGTGACCCAGACTTCACCATGCTCAGTGGGCCTTAAGGTTCCTGCATCAAAATTCATATATGGATCTATTTTTATGGCTGTGGCGCTGTAGCCATGAAGCCTTAGTATCTTTCCAATGGATGCTGTTGTTATTCCTTTTCCTAAACCAGAGATAACTCCCCCAGTGACAATAATATAATTGGTCATATTTATCAATGGGACTGATACATGCACTTCCTTGTTTAAATGATTTTTGCTATAAAAAATAGACGAGGTTACTTATTGTCTTGAGGGAGAGTAACATCTACGGTGACATTCATCATTAGATTTCTTAAGCCTGCCTCGTCACCAGGACAGGGTATTTCTGTGAGATGTATCTCACAATTTTTCAGTTTTGCAAGGTTTTTCATACATCGCTCTGCAACAGGATTTGTTGACGTACTCAGCGCTAATGTGATCAATGTTTCTTCCAAATCAAGACATTCATATTTTAAACCTAAAATATCTTGTTTCATCTTCTGAACGCTAGTTAATAATGGCTCGGGTAGAAGAAGTATATCATCAGGAACATGTGATATGTGTTTTATAGCATTAAGAACTGCGGCAGGCACCGCATATAAAACATCTGAGCCTTTTCCAGTAATGATAGTTCCATCATGTAGCTGAATAGCGGCTCCTTTAAAATGACCATAACTCGATTTCTTTTTTCGCTCTGCCTCATCTCGGGTGCGTCTTGCTTCTATCACTACTTTTCTATCCTTTTCTGCCACACCTGCTTTTTTCATTATTTCAGCCATTCTTTCCAATGTTTCCACGGACACTATTCCTTCATAAAAATCTCTTCTATATCTAAAATAACGACGATTTATTTCTTGTTTTGCCGCCCTGCATACAATATCATCATCAGATATGCCTGCTTTGGTCATATTGACTCCCATGTCTGTAGGAGAGTTGTATTGGGCAACATAGTTATCCTCGGTCACAATCTTTTTCATAATCTCTTTCATGATTTCAAAGTTTTCAACATCTCTGTTATAATTGACTGCTTTGACTCCATATTTGTTCTGATGATATGAGTCAATAAGATTGTAATCACCTAGATCTGCTGTCGCGGCCTCATAGGCTAGATTTATCGGATGATTTAAAGGCAGATTCCAAACAGGAAAAGTTTCGAATTTTGCATAACCTGCATTTATCCCATTTTTATTGTCATGATAAAGTTGAGATAAACATACGGACATTTTTCCTGATCCGCCACCAGCACCTGTTACAATAATAAGGGGTTTTTTTGTTTTAATATGAGGTTGTATACCATATCCTTTATCACTAACAACTTTGTTTATAGCCTTAGGGTATTCTGGGATTTCTTTTCCCAAGTATACAACTTCACCCATGTTTTTCAATTTTGTTTTAAACCTTTTTGCCACAGATTCCTCCTTGAATCGTGTTATAACTACAGAGTTTACATGTAAACCTTCTTGCCTAATGTCTTGCAGCTCCTTAATTGCTAATGCATCATAGGATAAACCAAGATCATATCGCATTTTTCCCTTTTGCAAATCCTTAGCACAGACACAGTAAACCAACTCAGATTTGTCTTTTAAATCCTTTAATATCTTTGTTTTTGTATTATGTTCATAACCAGGTAACACGCGGGCTGCATGATAGTCGGTTAATATTTTCCCACCAAATTCAAGATACATCTTACTAAATTTGTTCACTCTATCAAGAATTGCAGAAACTTGCACATCTAAATATTTCTCATTATCAAAGCCCTTATTCATAACCCAATCTTGCCACCATTTTCAACTAACATATACTCAAGATTTACTGCTTTGGATGATTTTGTCTAAATCAGAAAAGATTCTGCCTGATATAGTTATATTATTTTACCTCCCTATTAACAGGCAAAGTGAATATGTTACAAGATTTAAATGATTTTGCTTAACCCAAGTTTACCAATATATTAATTCAATTAAAAGTATTAATAGAACTTTATAAAAACAAAACAAAATTTAGACCACTAACATATGCTCTAAGAAATTTGGTAGCAACTACTTATTTGACAAAGTCAAGCTTTTTTACTTCTTTGTAGTTAGAGATATTTCTATTGAAGATACGTTGGAATTACGACCTTCCTCATTTGTTATACTTTCTGTGCCAATTATTATATCCTTTACTTTTGCGTTTTGCACGAATCTGTTTCTGACTATTTCTGCGGTATCTACTGCACGGCTTATTGCCCTGCCGCGTGCTTTTATTATTACTTCGTCAGATCCCCCATTGAACTGTGTAACTACTGCAAGCACATAGCTCATCGGTGGTTTGTTTCCAACATATATTGTGTTCTCGTCAGGATTTATTTCTTTTTCTGCCATATTTTTTCCTCCCTGTATTTACCCTTGTTTTGTTTTTTCTCCTTTAATAACCAAGCGACTACTTATAAACCTTTCTCTTTTAAACCTGCAAAAATCCAAAATCGCACATATTCTATTCGTTAATTTTATATTTGACTCTTATTTACCATGCACGGGGATCGATGAGTATAATTTCTTAAAAAA
>CAZKUB010000081.1:0-7631 GCA_964555835.1 uncultured Thermoplasmatales archaeon | reverse complement strand
AAGTTTTTGAATTGGTTTTTGACCATATTGACGTATAGATACTGCAAGTATGTTCTTTGGATCATATTTTTTTATAATCTTTGCAGCGGTTTTAATTCGCAAATCTGTTTTTTTAACATCTATAATGTATAATCCATCGTTTCTTACTTTATAGATGAAATCTTTTATATCTGCAGTTTTCTGACGTGTTCCTATATGTGCACCAGAGGTCATATAATCCTCTTCAGAAATAGACATACCTTCTTCTTGTTTTTTACCAGTCTCCGGTGTCTCAGTGATTGTTTCGGTTACATCTTTTTCCGTGGTTTTTTCTTCTTTGACCATGAATTCTCCCTCTCAAAAACATTTTTTTTAATCGTCATTAAATCTTTTAACAGTTATAGGTATTGCATCTTCTTTAAACTCAAGCATGGCAATATCAATTGGATTTATTACGTCTTTTGGTATCTTTATAAGAGTTGGAGCACCCATTGATATCTGAAGAGCTCTAGCCCCTACAATCCTTGCTTTTTCAAATCTTGTATATTTCAATTTTATTCACCATTTATTATAAACAGTATCTCCTCCAAATACTAGAAACGTTTAAAAAGCTTACCCTTAAAACCATTATGCTTAAAACATGGAAAAAATTAGATGTTTAAGCTATTTTATAAGCTTATTTTACCACTTCATGCGGCTCAAAAGAATCAGCAGTTCTATTTGAGAACTCTTCAAGAGCAAGCTGCATGTCTAATGTGATATCTCTTAAAAGTTGGTCTAGATACTCGTTTTTAAACTCTTTTACACCATCTACATCTGAAAAAAGTTTTCCGACGTAATTGTTTTCATCTTTATGTATTTCAATATTATAAAGCATTTCTTCCATAGTTTTGATCCTCTTCCCAAATAAAAATAAAAACACTTAGATATAAAAACTTTTTGGAATATTTAACTATTTTTATATCATTCGTTCAATAAGTTTATTTATTTCTTTACCACGATAACCAAGAGCACCTTTGTTTACAAAGGATTTTTTTATTCCTTCATATCCTTTTTTTGGAGGATTAAGTCTGAAGATTGGTTTTACGTTTGGTATTTCTTTGTATTTGAATTTGTTGTTTATTATTGAATCTGATAGTTTTTCAATAGTATCATATGATGTTGTATTGCTAAGGTGTTTCTCTGTCAGTTCTTTATCGCCTTCTATTTTTCCTCTTTCGTTTATAAGTTTTGTTAAAACTTTTTTGTCGATCTCACCCCAGGTTATGTAATCTTTTACAGTTTGTAGCATTCCTTTTGTACTTTCGTTCTCTGGTAATATCACACAATGATTTACACGTGTGAGATTAAGTAACTCAAGAGTTTTTTTTATGTCTGGCTTTATATTTATAATCCCACGTACTCTTACTGCGGCATATGTCATGATCTAGCTTGTCTCCTTTAATTCTTTTTTGTCTTGAATTGTTTCAGGAATAATTGATTTTTCTTCAGAAGGTATATTTCCAGATAAAATACCTAGTTTTGAAACTTCTGAAGCAAGAACTCTCATTTCAGCACTTTCTTCAAGAGCATTAAACACTGCTTTTGCGTAGTTTACCGTAGTTTTGGTTTTTCCACGTGTAAATGCCCAGCAGTCTTGTATACCCCCAAGCGTAAGTATCTTTTTTGCAACTTCACCTGTAGCAAGTCCTATACCGCGGGGTGCTGGTTTTAATTTTATTTCTACACTTCCACTTTTTCCTTTCACGGCAAATGGAACTGTATGAGGTTTTTTACATCCACATTCCCATGAACCGCATCCTCTTCTTATCTCAAGTATATTGAGTTTTGCGTTGTCAATTGCTTTTCTTATGCTGTTTCCTACTTCTTTTCCTTTAGCCTGCCCAAAGCCTACAAAACCGTTTTTATTACCGACACAGACTGTTATCACAAACTTTACACGTCGCCCTGAGTCAGTCATACGCTGTACCATGTTTACATCTATTACTTCATCTTCAAGATCTGGAAGTAAAATATCTACTATCTCTGGTTCTCTTATAGGTAGACCTGTTTTCAAGGCATCAGTCATAGTTTTTATACTGCCACCTCTTACGAGTTTACCTAGTTTTGTTTTCGGATCCCACTGGGCTGGTGTCACAGCTTCTCTTTTTTTCCTTGGAGCGTTTCTTCTTCGTCTTGGCGGCGTCATTGTTTCCCTCCAATAATCTTATTTTTTATATCAGTTACATCAGGTTTTATTTTTTCATTCAAATAACTTCCTGTTAATCTATCTTCAGTAGGTATTTTCTCTTCATCAAATGGACAAGTTATACCTGTATCAACTACACCTTTTAAGGATGCAAAAACTTTAGAACCCTTTACGGGGACAAATCTTCCAATGTCAAGTATGCATTCATTTATTCCTTTGTCTTTTGCTCTTTTTCCTGCAAGAATCCCTGTGAGATATGCTGCAGGTGTATTTGATGTTGAATGTTTCCAGTTGTATTTACTTACAAGTTCTTTTGAGTTTGCAACTGCAATAACATTGTCCCCTGTTTCATTGTATTCTATAAACTGGATTTGTGTGTTTTTAAGAGATTTTCTTACAACCATTCTTATTTTTCTTGATTTTAGAAGTTTAAGTCTTTGTCTGTAATCTGTTTTTCCTTCACGTCTGCGTCTTGGCTTTACATGATAACGCGGCCCTTGTTTCATTGTTTTTCCTCCTTTATTATTCCATCTGACAAAAGATGTGTTTCAAGATGACGTTTATTTCTGAATTCCCCACCCTTTGCTTTCATGTAGTATTTGCGATAGATAGACTTGTTGATTTTTTTATCATCACGTAGCGATCTGAGATATGATCTGATTGGTCTTATTGTTTTGATCCATTGTTGTTTTTTAGGCATACGGGCAAGTTTTGCACCTTTTCTGCTGCCATGTCCTTGTCTTCGTCCTTTTTCCTTCTGACTTGTTGCATATTTTTTTCGACCTTTTGATATACCGGTTATTTGCCGTGTTTTTATTGCTTTACCTTTGATAAGTACACGTATATCTTCTTTTGTGACAGCTTTTGCTATTTCATCTAAGCGATCTTGATCCATCCATACTCTGTTTCTGCCGCATTTAAGCAGTTCTGCGGCCATTCTACGTTGGTTTCTTAAATCGGTCATCTTTTATATCCTCACAAATTTAATACTCTAATATTTAACTCTTCAGCTTTCTTTCCAATATCTGCTCTTTTCTTTGTCCCAACAGTCCCACCTATTCTTGCTGCCTGCGTTTTTGGGTTAATCACATTTAGATCGGATACATTATGTACAATTATTTCTTGAAAACCTGATGAATGTAGACCACGAACATCTTTTGGTCCTCTAAAACCGACTCGTACTTTACTTGGTCGGTATTTAAGATTTCTTCGCATCTTTGAGGTTATACCATCTGGACGACGCCAGTTTCTAGGAATACGTTTATAACGATACCATTCTTCGCGTAAGAATTTAGGTGTTCTTATTTTGATTTCTTCTCTTTTTTTAAGTTTATTTTTTATATCTTGACTAAGATCCGGTTTCTTTTTGACTTTGGTTTTTTTCTTTGTATCTTTCGTTTCTTCTTTTGTATCTTTTGTTTTTTTTGCGGTGGATTTCTTTTCAGTTTTTGACTTTGTTTCTTTTTTAGCAGGTGTAGTCTCTTTTTCTTCAGGTTTTACCTTTGTATCTTTCTTTTCGTCTTTTGTATCATCTGTTTTCTTTTTAGAAGGGGTTATTTTTTCAGTTTCTATTTTTTCTTCAGGTTTCTTTGTTTTATTTATCTTTTGTTTTGTTTTGACCGTCTTTTGTTTTTTTGTGTCTGTCGTTTTTCTGTCAGTTTTTTGTTTTATATCTTTTTTTACAGATTTGTTCTCTGCTTCTGTTTTTTTTGCCATTATTGTCTACCTCCCTTGCTGATCCTGTAAACGCCATCTTGGAAAACACGGATATCTCTTTTTTTTACCCTAGTTGCCCTTTCTATGTTTGCAACTGTTTGTCCTACTTTTTCTTTGTCAATTCCAGTAACAGTTATATTTTCTCCTTTTGCTTCAACTGTTACTCCTTCAAGGATTTTAGCGCTTCGGGGAGCCCTCTCGCCAAGAAAATTCTGTATTAAAAATTTATCCCCTTCAACATTTGTTTTAATTGGAAAGTGTGAAAATACTGTTTTCATTTTGTATTCAAAACCGTTACTTACTCCATGTATCATGTTTTTAGCATGTGCTACATATGTTCCTAATAGTGCTTTTTCTTTTCTTCTCACATTTTTGCTTTGCATCTCTATATTATTTCCATTTACTTTTAAGATTATCTTAGGATGAGAAAAAGTTCTTTTTATTTCTCCTTTTTCTCCTTTTATAATTAAAACATCGTTTTCAACGCTTGCAGTGACTCCGTCAGGTATTGTAATTTTTTCGTTTATTTCAGAACTTTTCATTTATTCATCACCTTTATTTAGTAGATATATGCTAGAAGTTTTCCTCCTATTCCGTTCTTTTTTGCCTCGTCTTGTGAAAGTATACCTTTGGTAGTAGTAAGTATGAGTAATCCAAAATGTTGAGCTGGAAGGTAACGTGATTCCCATTTATCAAGCTCTATTCCTTTTATTGGATATCGTGGTTTTATAACACCACAATTGTTTATATTTCCAGCTAATTTTACATTAAACACTCCTGCTTTTCCATCAGCAACATACTCAAATTCACTGATGTATCCTTTTTCTTTTAGAAGAGTTAATACGCCGCCTATCAGCTTTGAGGATGGCTGAATTGTACATTTTCCTTTTCCTTTTATTTCTGCGTTTTTTATTGTTGAAAGCGCATTTGCAAGTGGATCATTTAACATTTTTTTTAGCCTCCATTTATGAGTATTTTTTAAACCCTAGTTCTTCTGCTTTTTCTCTGAAGCATTGCCTGCAGATATGAAGCCCGTATGCTCGTATCAAACCTCTTTTTCTTCCGCAGCGTTCACAACCTTTTTGTCGACCGTAGAATTTCTTTTTTTCTTTTATTTTCATTGTATTACCTCTACATTGTATTTCTCGGTGAAAACTTTCATTGTTTCTTCTTTTTTAACTAAGTGCTTTTTTGGTATGTGACTTCTTTTTATTCTTCTGCGTTTAATTCGATAACCAGGTTTTTTCATAGTAATGCATACATCCATTCCAAAAATCCCAATGTTAGGATCGTATTTTTGGCTTTTGAAGAGTGTATGATCAGGTATTCCAAATGAGATGTTTCCCTGTTCATCAAATGCGTAATCAGCAATTTTGTTATCCCGAGTTAAAAACGCTTCTTTTAAAAATTCATCAGCTTCTTTTTTACGAAGAGTAACTTTACATCCGATAGGCATTCTTTTTCTAAGACCCCAGTCTTTATTTGTAGTTTTTGAAAGAGTTTCGACCGGTTTTTTACCGGTTATACTTTTAATCACTGATTCTGCTTTTTTGAGACGTTCTCCTGCTTCCCCAACTCCTATGTTTATTGTAACCTTTTCTATTTGAGGTGCAAATAATTTTTGTTTCTTTTCACCGTCTTTTTTTGTTTTAGTTTTTTCTGTAGATGTTTTAGTCTTTGTATTTTTCTTTTTAGCCGGCATTACATTTTCACCTCAGGTATCTCAATTACGGGTTTATTTCTACCAATTGGAAATACATGTTCCTGAAGTGTTGAAAACTCGTTTTGCCCTTTCATTTTTGCAAGATTTTGTTTTGATGATTTAATTAAACTTAATTCTTCAATGTCAGCTATTTCTCCAATGTGACTACCACCAATAATCATTGAAACAGCTCCCTTTTCAAATTTAAAGCTTTCATCTATTTTTTTATCTTTGAAAGTTATCTTTAAAACATCCCCTGTTTTATATTCATCTTTTTTGATTATTTTATTTTTACCATCATGTAGATTTAGTTGTATCTGATTTCCTTTGAGAATTTTTTTGCCTTCAATTCTACATAGTTTCCAGTTTGCATCCTTTGATGTTATTGGCATAAGTGTCAGTTTTCCTCTTTGGTCAAAAAGGATTCTGTAGTCTTTTTTCATTTTTGGTATACTTATTACATCCATGAAGCCGCAGGGGAATTTGTGATTTTTACGTATTGCTCCATCTACTATTATTTGTCCATTCGAAAGAACTTTTTTTGCTTCTCTAAGAGTATCTGTGAGACCAAGATAATCTCTTATAACTAAACCTAGAGGTATGGATTTTTTAAGTGAATGTGGACCGGGTTGTGTTCTTATGGTCCATACTCTTTTTTTCCTTTGTATTTTTAATGCTTTTGGAGCGTTTAGACGTTTCATGTGTTTACTCATCTATTTTTCCTCCTTTTTAATTGTAGTGTCTTTTTTAGATGTTTTTTTCTTTTCCTCTTTTGTATCTTTTGTTTTTTTTGCGGTGGATCTCTTTTCAGTTTTTGACTTTGTTTCTTTTTTAGCAGGTGTAGTCTTTTCTTCAGCAGGTTTTACCTTTGTATCTTCCTTTTCTTCTTTTTCATCCTTTGTTTTCTTTTTGGAAGGGGTTATTTTTTCAGTTTCTATTTTTTCTTCACTTTCGATTTGTTCCCCAAGTTCTTCTTTTTCTTCCTCGGCTTTTTTTATTGCTAGTTCTTCTTCAAAGCGTTTTTGTTCTTCCTCAGCTTGGATTATTTGCTCTTTTGCTTCTTTTTCTATCTCTTTTTTAGTTTCTTCAGATAGATCTCTTTGAAGTTTTTCTCTTCGCCATTTATCAGTGAGATTAAGCTTAGTGATTATAAGATTGCTTGGATGAACCGGTTTTGGAATTTTATTTCCATCTGCTTTGGCCATTGTTAATCCTTCAATGTTAACTGTATTTTTTTTAGTGTTTATTTTGACTATTTTATCTTCATGACCTTTAAAGCTCCCACGCGTAACTCTTACAGTATCTCCTCTTACAATAGGTATGGATCTTTTATCGTATTTAAGTAAAAGATTTTCTTCTAAATGTGATGACATCATCTTTCTTTTTTTATGTAATGGAGCATTGTAGAATGCTTTTCTTTGTTTACCAGAGTTTGTATTTTTCATAATTATTAACCTCATACTATTATCGAGGCATTTGAAGCAATTTTCGGGTATCTTTCCGCTGCTTCAAGTGCAACTGGTCCTTTAATTACACTTCCTTTTGTTTCACCAGTATCTGTAACTATAACTGCGGCGTTATCCTCAAATTGTACCATTGTTCCATCTGATCTCCTGAATGGTCTTTTTTGACGTACAATTACTGCTTTCATAAGTTGTCTTCGCATATCTGCTGCTCCTTTTTTTACACTAATTATTATCATATCGCCTACTCCTGCACGAGGATACCTTCTATGTGTACCTTTGAGCTTAGTAGTCATTATGATTTGTACAATTTTTGCACCTGTATTATCAATACAGTCTAAACGTGCGCCAACGGGCAACCCGCGTTTTGTTCTACCAGCAATACCTTTCATTTTCAATCACTCTCACATTTTTTCAATTGTTACAAACGATATTGTTTTACTAAGAGGTCTGCATTCAGCAATACGTACTTTATCTCCTGCTTTTACTTTTATGCAAGGTGGACAATGAGCAGTATATCTACTAGTTCTTTTTTCATAACGCTCATATTTTGGAACATAATTCATATATTCTCTTTTGACAA
>CAZKUB010000080.1:0-17096 GCA_964555835.1 uncultured Thermoplasmatales archaeon | reverse complement strand
AAGAAACCATAATATTTATATACTATGTATAACAATTATATATTGATACGTATGGCTACAACCATTCAAATAAAAAAAGACACACGAGAAAAACTCAAGCGCTTTGGACATAAAGGAGAATCATATGATACCATCATAGAACGATTGATCAGTTATTTTGAAGAATTAAATGTCGAAGAACTCATTGAAAAAAGATACAAAAAACTTCAGGAAGAAAAAAAACACTACATTTCCTTGGATGAGATATAGATGGAAATAATGATTCACCCGCGAGTACATAAATACCTCCAGGAAAGTGGTGAAAAAGAAAGACTAATTCGACATCTTAAAAAGTTAGCAGAAGATCCTTATCATCCAAGATCAGAGGTTGACATAAAAAAATTACAAGGAAAAAAACATGACCTGTATCGATTACGAGTACATGATCATAGATTTGAATATTTTGTTGATGAGGAAAAAATTTGGATTGATAATGCTTTTAGACGAGGACGAGAGTATAGATAAGATCATTTTTGAACTGGTTTTATAAAGATATTTTATCAAAAATATCTGGAAATGGCTGCTTGGATAAAAAGTAAAAAAAGAGTTTTTATTTTTTTGTATCCTTTTTGTTATTTATTTTTTCCCTGGTTTTTTCTTATTCTTATCTTCTTCTTTTTCTATGTATAGATACCCTGTTTTAAATAATATCGTACCAGTGATTTCAAAAATGATTTGTTTTGCATCGGTAGCACCGTTTAGCTCGGGGAGTTGTACTTATAGTATGGTGATTGTTTTCTTTTTAAAACAAAATCTATGAAAATGTATTGGTATCATATCACGGATTTAGGTTTATGATTCAACGATTAAGGCTCAAACAATCGTTCATGAAAATAGTGATCTGTTGACAAATCATATATTTTATATTGATACCCATTGATATATCCCTGGAATAAATCATTTTCTTCTTCTAGCCACTGATTGTATCTTCCATCGATTAAAAGCTGTATGAATTCTAAATTTTCTAATTCTTCTTCCCAGAATTCTTCAAAATCTTTATTACAGAATTCAAGTAGATTAGTCCAATGATTTGTTTCTTTGGCATATCCATATATCAACCCAGCTTTTTTGTTGATTATTAAACGAGATGTATGGTTCTCATATCTTATCATTAGGTTCTCTTTATTATCTAGATTTTTTACCATGATATTTGATATGTATATTTCTTCCTCGTTGACAATTATTTCCATAGTGTACTCGATATCAGCGATATCTTCTTCTTGATAGGTTTGTTCAAAAAAATCTACTGGTGCATGATTGCTGAATCTAAGATTCCCACCAAAAAAACCAAAGCATAAAAGCCCAGCTACAAGTACTACCACTAAAGTGTTAGATGTTATTTTGCTTATTTTAGAGGTGACTAAATGATTTCTAAATAAAAACATAGCAATAACAAAGAAAACAACTGCAAATAATGATAAAAACAAGATATCATTGATTAAATGCTCCAGTCCGACTCCAACGTAAGTTACTCCTCTGGCAGCATCGATACCTCGAGCAAATGGAAAAGCAAATGCTATGTTTAACGCAGCTGCAGGTATCATAGCTAATGGCATCATTGCCCCTGAAATCATTGCAAGGGGTAAGAACAATATGAATAGACTTTCAGATTGAGTAGTTGTTTTGGCAAGTGACCCGATAATCATACCTATAGCAATGCAGTTCAGACCAATAAGAAAGAAAATAAAAAATAGAATTAAAGGACTGCCTGCTATATTCATTCCTAATAAAAAACCAATCGTCATAAAAATAAGTATATAAACAATAAGTATGGCTAGTAAACCAAAGCAATACCCTGAAATAAAGTCAAAAGGTTTTGCCGGAGTTGTTGTTAGTCTTGATAAAAAACCTTTTTCTTTATCCATAGCCATGAATCTACCTATGTTTATTGCCAATATTAAAAGACCAAAAACTATGAGCCCGGGTATTGTATAATCTAGAAATTCTTTTCCTCCAATAAAACCAATAAAAAGCATTATAGTTACAGGAATTGCTAAAATTGCAATAAATTCTATTTTATCTCTTATAATCTCTTTGAAATTCCTGCTGGCTAATGCTAAAAACTTCATTCTCTTAGCCTCCTGCCTGTAATATCAAGGAATACATCTTCAAGGGTAGGCTCCTTGAAATAAGCCGAGCGGACAATTACTTTGTATGAGTATAAAAGATCAACGATTTCTTTTACATCGATTTGTGTATCAGTAACAGTAATAGTGTTCTTACTTACGCTGACTTCCTCATACCTAATTCCTATTTCTCTTACAGCATTCTCATTGATATTCTGAGTGTCAATAACCATACAATGTTTTTCTGCTATACCTTCTTTGAGTTGTGAACTAGTGCCAAAAGCAACAATTTTACCTTTATCTATTATTCCTATGTTATCAGCAAGAAAATCTGCTTCATCCATATAATGTGTGGTAAGGATTACGGTTTTTTGTCCTTTGAGCTGCATGATATAATCCCATAATGTTCTTCTTGATTGAGGATCAAGACCAAGAGTTGGTTCGTCTAAAAAGAGAACCTCCGGGTCGTTGATTAATGCCATCATAATGCTAAGTCTACGTTTCATACCACCAGATAACTTTCTCACCTGATCTTTGGCTCTTTCATTAAGCCCCATTGTCTTAATTAATAGTTGTATTCTTTCTTTTAATTCATTACCTTTAACGCCGTTGATTTTGCCTATCAAAGAAAGATTTTCATATGTATTGAGACGCTCGGATATCGCTGTTTCTTGAGGTGACACACCGATAAATTCCTTGATTTTATACTGCTGATGATTGATATCATAGCCGTTTATTGTAGCTGTGCCACTGCTTGGTTTAAGCAGGCAGCATAACATGTTGATTGTAGTTGTTTTTCCAGCAGCGTTAGGACCCAAGAGTGCAAAAAGTTCGCCTTTTTTAATTCTAAGATTAATATTATCTACAGCTACTCTTTCATCAAATTGTTTTGTTAAATTTACAGTTTCAATTGAGTACTGTTCTTGTGCATCCATATTTACCCATCCATCCTTTATCTAATGTGTTGATATAATTGTTTATTATTATTTTAAGGTTTCTTTGTTCCTGTGTTGTTGTTTTTTTTTGTGGTTTTTTAATTTTCATATGAATTAAAAATTTAAATATTTAAACCAAATATTCTCTTGAAGAAGGATTGATACTTACTGAGGATTTTGATGGTGAAGAACGTATCAATGGAAAAAAGAGGACTGACCCTATATTCTTTCTTCGTTTGTTATTGGGCAGAAGCATCGTGATACATATACATTTCATAATTATGTACGCATTTTTTATATAATGATGTATCATAATATTGATTTTTATTACACGATGATAGAAACATTTATAAATAAATATAGTTTTACTGTTGAATATGAAAGAAGTTATACAAAGATGGAACATCTGGTGGGATAACCCTCAAGACATAAAAAAATTCTTAGGCACAGAAAGAACGCCATTACCCCAGATACTTGCAGAACTCAATAGCCCACATATAAAAGATATCATCGGAGTAAGACGATGTGGGAAAACCGTTCTTATGTACCAAATCATACATGCTTTGATAAAACAAGGTATCAACGCCCACAACATACTCTATCTAAATTTCGATGATCCTGAACTCAAAAACCTCCAAGAAGCATTAAAAAACTCTCTACATATACATCCCGAGATCTCACATGTTTTTTTAGATGAAGTTCAACATATAGACGAATGGGAAAACATTGTACGGGTGTATTACGACAGGAAAAAATTTACAAAGATATTTGTCTCAGGTTCTTCTGCATCATTAATCTCACGAGATATCGGACGAACACTCACTGGTAGACATATAACACAGATGCTTGCTCCTTTTTCTTTCAAAGAATACCTAAAACATCAAAAGATAGACCGACCATTTGATATATCCAACAGAGAAAAAGTGATCCATCATCTCGAGCGTTATATAAAAAACGGTGGTTTCCCTGAAATAATTGGAACCCAACCCTTAACCACCATATCCATACTTCTTGATCTGTATAATGATATCCTTTCTAGAGATATTGTATCAAGGTTTGATGCAGAATTAGATATTGTAAAAAAAATAGGATACTATATGATGACAAACATCGGTGCCCCTTTCTCCTATAACAGCATCGCACGAGCAGTGCAAGTACACTATGAAACAGTGAAAAAATACGTTCCGTATTTTGAGGAGGTTTTTTTGCTGTTTGTCGTTCCTTTTTTCTCATGGAAAATAAAAACGACAATGAAAAAAGACATGAAATGCTACGCAATAGACACTGGGTTGAGAAATGCGGTTTCATTAAAATTTTCAGATGACTTGGGAAAACTTGCTGAAAATGTTGTGTTAGTAGAATTAAAAAGACGAGGTAAAGAAGTCTATTTCTGGAGGGAAAAACGGGAAGTAGATTTTATTGTTAGAGATGAAACCAACTTAACTGCAATGAATATCACATATACAAATACAATATCTGAGAGAGAAAAACAAGGATTGCTTTTATTCAAAGAGAAATACAAAAACACACGGTTAATGATCATTACTAGGGAAGTAGAACAGACAGATAGCAATGGTATCCAGTACATCCCTCTATGGAAATGGCTGCTTGGATAAAAAGTAAAAAAAGAAAAGAGGATTATTTTTTTGTTTTTCTATTTTTTTCCCTGGTTTTTTCTTATCCTTATCTTCATTGTAGAGATACCCTGTTTTAAACAATACCACAACAAGAAGTATGATGATCAGGGCGATAAATCCAATAATGAGTATCCAGAGAGAGGTATTCCTACCGGCTCGTCAACATCATCATCAGGCGGTGTAACCGGAGGCTCAGCAGTATAGCTATAAACAAGATAATACTCTGTTACAAGGTCATAAAGCGTGTAGATAAAGCCATCAATTCCCTTTATAATACGCAGAATTCTCTTATCAAACAGGATAATAGTTTTCAGACTAGCATAGTAAGAGAAACATCCATAACGGAATAAAAATCAAGTTTTCTTTTTTATCAATCCGATCTTTTGTGATAACAAAACCAAACGAACTTTTTTTCTGTGAAATAAATGAGTTGATTCCTTTAAGATCATCTAACGAGATAGTGTTTTTATATTTCACTTCTATTGGTATGGGTTTGTTTTTTACTTCTGCAATGACATCAACTTCTTTGCCATTTTTGTTCTTCCAGTAAAAAATGTCAGGATTTCTACATTCTAAACAGAAAAGTCGTTTAGCATGATCATGAACAAGTATTTCAGCAATTTTTCCTAGTTCTTTTTCATCAGTGAACAACTGTTCATTTAATCTGTTAACAAGAACATTTCTAAGACCAACATTATTCAGATAAATCTTATCCTGTTTTCTAATTCTTTTCGCTCTGCTTTTTGAATAAAATTGCGCTCTAGAAATTAAGAAAACAGATTCTAAATAATCAAGGTATTCTCTCACAGTATCATCAGTTATTGATAGATTCCTAGCCATATTTTCATAGGTAAAAACCTGTGAGGATTCTGCAGCAATAAACGTGGTTAAATCCTCTAACGCCTTTGGATTTCTTATGTTAAACATCCTCAGTAAATCTTTTTGCAATGTTAGACTTATATAATCATACAACTTTCTTCTACAATCCGTAATATCCATATCAATGAGCTCTGGAAAGCCATCTTTGAGCAAATAATCTCTACTGTACATCTTGAATTCATTTTCGATACGTGCAACATCTGCATAAAAATTTTTTAACAAAGCAAAAATAGCATGTACATCCTCTTTACCTATCAACTCAATAAAAGTGTCTCGTAGATCACAATTGATTTTGTTTAATATGGTTGTAACAGAGGCATCCTTATTTTTATATCTAATATAATCAATAAATTTAAATGAAAGCATGATGTTGATTCGTATGCGACCCACAAGGGATTCAGAACTCCCTTTCATTACACTGGAACTGGATGAATCGGAAATGACGAATTTTATAGGATATTTGAGATCGTACCATCCTTTTAACTGATCACTCCATCCTTTAAATTTAGTAATTTCATCAAAAAAGATGTATATCTTTTCCTCAGTTTTTGAAAAATGACTTTTTAATATATTTATAGAGTAAGCATCCAAAATATCATGTATCAAATTTTCAGATTTACTATGCGAGATGCCAAAGTAAGGGTTATCAAAAGAAAAGTAGAGAATATTTTGTGGTCTTATGTTTTGTTCGTTTATTAAATAATCTACAAGTTGATAAAGTATTGTTGTTTTTCCTACTTGTCTTTGACCAATGATTGCTGTTATCTCTTTTTTTTCTGTTTCTTTTTTTATGTGATTAAAGTCCTCTCGTCTGAATTTTTTAGCAAACTTTTGTAAGGGTGTTCTTTCAACCCACCAAGGGTTTTGTTCATTTAGCGCTCGTATTATATTTATCTCTATTTCTGAGTTGACCATTACTAATGTAAAAGCACTATAACTATATTAAATTTACTATCATGATAGTAGTTTTTTCCTATTATATTACTATTATGATAGTAAAATGAACCTAATTGAGGGACTTATCCTCCAATGATGTGATTGGATGAAGTTGAGAGATATGTCCCAAGGACGGCAGAGCGATACCTTGTTTTTGTTTCCTTTTCTGAAAAGAACAGTCAGGGGCATCATATTTTTGTTACTAGCATTTATTATCAATTAGTATCAATTTTTTTGATAGTATCCTACTTCAGAGAAAAGACAGAAATCAAAACAGAAAAAAATAAAAGAAAAGGGAAATGAAAAAAAGAGTTTTTATTTTTTCTTACGTTTAGATTTTTTATCAGTTTTTTTCCCTTCGTCTTCTTCTACATAAAGGTATCCTGTTTTAAATAACGCTACTACAATGATTATGATTATAAGTGCAACAAGTCCAATGATGTATATCCATATAGGTATTCCTACCGCGGGTTCTGGCTCTGGTTCTGGTTCAGGTGGTATGAGATCCGCAGGTAGTTCATCATAGCCGTAGATGAGTTGATATTGTACGTCAGGATCATCAAGGATGTAGATGAAGCCGTTTTCACGCCATATCATATCCGAGGATATTACTCGTCCATCTGCTGTTGTTATAGTAAGAGTGAAATCAGGGTATTCATCAAGTGGATAGGGATCAATGAGTTTGATATAGATCCAGTCTGCTTTTTCAACCGTGATTTCAATTGTTATTTCTTTTGCCGCTTCATCAACGACTGGTTCAGATACTTCTGCATCAGTTGATGTAACAGGAATGATTTCATCGGTTTCAGGGTTCCAGAAGAACTCTGGCATGTCACCATCTTGTGTTGCTAAAAGGAAAATTCTGTCTCCGTCAACAGTTGCATGGCGGATGAAATAGAGTAGATTATTTGGGTCAACAAATGTATCAAGCTTTCCATCACCGGTGGTATCAATTGCATAGAATGGTTCATCAAGTGTGATATTATAATCCTGTAGTATCTGATCTATTACGTCTTGTGATGCATTTTCTTTTTTGATTTCTGTTATCGTTGCAGTGGTGGTCGCAGTTCCTGTTTCTCCTTGGTTGTCGGTGACTGTTAACCTCACCGTATATGTGCCTGCTGTTGTATAGGTATGTGTAGGTGTGGCTCCTGTAACTGAAGCACCATCTCCAAAAGTCCAGCTGTATGAGGTGATAGTTCTTCCTGAGACTGCTGTACTTGCTGAGCCGTCAAACTGTACAGGTATGCCAACTTTTCCTGTATATGGTCCACCATGTCTAGCAGTTGGTGCTGTAGATGGAGGTGATGACGGGGGTGACGGGGGTGTTACTGCATCAACGGAAAACGGAGCAGATTCGCCTGAACTAAATATTTTCGTAACACCATCGTGAGTAGCCTCAGCAAATAATTTAGCATAAAAATCAGAACCACTTTCAATTGTTGTATATACAATAGTGTAAGATAGCGTAATCTCAGTTTTTGTTGAATCTCCATATCCATATCCATATCCTTTCTGATTAGTTTCGTTCCACAAGTAGCCATAGCCGTCATTATAGTCATATCCGTAACCATAACCATAAGTATACCAATTGGCTAAATTATTTAGCGATGATTCTGCTATAGTAACTTTAAAATAATCACAACCAGATTTTATAGTTCCATTGATGTAAAATTCAACATTGGTTACCTCTTCGTCATTATTATTAAAAATGGTAAAATTTAAAATTACTAGTGGTATCCTTTCAATATTTTCTATTGTGATATTGACGTTTGAAAAGGTAACATCATCTCCTACTGTTAAACCAGTTGTTGGACTTGTATCACCAATAGTTAAGCTAATACTCATAGCAGGTGGTATAAGAATTGATATGATTAAAGCAATTATTATTAGTGTGATAATTCCTGCTGTGATTTTTTTTCTAAATTCTTTTTTTATCATATATAATATCCCTCACCATGATATCGAATATATTTTCCAAGTATGTATTGTTTCTATATAAATAACTAGGTTTAATATGTTTTCTTTTTTTTCGTTTATTTGATACTGCTACTTGTTAGATTTTTATTAAAGTTAGTTTTTGAAATCTTTGAAGTAGTTGTAGGAAATAAACATAAAAAAAACAGATTTGATTTATGTGGTTATGCTTAGCCAGAGATGTAGTGTTCGGTATGCTTCATCTAATTTATTTTTTGCAATATCTGAATAGTTAATTGAAGATATGTATTCTTGAGGGTGGTCTATGTTTAGCAAGAAACTCAGTTTGTAGTTTCCAGTTCGATTTATTGCAAAAGTCCAGTTTTTCTCCCATTGCGGCTGCCATTTGCTTTCAATATCAACAGGCGTATGTTCTAGTGTTATTTTTTTTGAATCAAGAAACCACATTTCGTGATATAGTGTTTCATTTTTTTGGGATGTTTGATTATAGGCTATTGTTTGATTTATCAGCCAGAGTTCTACTGTGTAGTCTATTTGCCGGTATTCATGATTAGTGATACCTACGATCACTGTTGCATTTTCGTTGATTCTAAGATTCCTTGGATAATTATCGGCCATTCCTTCAGGTCCAAGGATATAGAACTCTGTGAATTTTTCTCCTGTTTTTGGAGTTACAACGACATAGACAAGGGCAATTAGTGAAACTATAATTGATATAATCAAAATAATGGTTAATGCTTTATCTAATCGAGTTTCTCCTTTTGGAAAAGAGATTTTGTATGAAATGATGAATCGTTCATCTGGCTCTGTTTTATACCAGCGGTAAAAGGCGATACATCCTACAGATATAATAAAAAATGTAAGTGATGCAAGAATTGGTACCAATCTTATACCCCAAGGTGTATAGTTTAATCCTAAGCCTATTAATGGCACAACGGCGATGGATAAACCAAAGCTTAATGCGATACGTTCGATGATATCAATTCCTTTGCCTGTGTTTTTTGTTGGAAACAATGAAAAAACAAGTACGTATCCCGGGATGAATAGTATAGCTGGTAGTCCAAAAATGATACGAAGTGTGTTATTGATATCAAAGATAATAATTGGAATTAATAAAAGACTCCAGGTAATGCAGATGATAATGTCAATTGGATATTTTGTAAATGATATGTTCATTATTTTTTTCCTCATGCGTTTATTATTGAAATAATTTTTTTTCCAACTACGATGATAAATACTATGATAAATAGGTAAATGAAGATATTCATGCGTTGTTTAAGATCACTTGAAGTAAAAATATCTGTGAGTTCTCTAATTATTAGAACGCCTATAAAGATGAGGATAAAGAAGATTTCAAGGTTTCCTTCCCCGGTTATAATCATGGCTATTAGTATCCAAACAGCGATTATGACAGTGATTTTTTCAGAAAGTAACATATCTTTTTTTACTCCAGAAAATCTATATGAAATATTGTTTTTTTGTCTTCATGTTTTGTTTTTATAATTCGTATTTTTTTGCCTGTTGCTTTGCTTATACTGGTTAACGCTGCGCTGCATGTTGGGCAAGGGTATTGGTTACAAAAACGGGCATCATTGGTGCAATATAATGGTTTTTCAAGTTGTAACTGTAGTTTTTTGTTTTTTTCTTTTAGCGATATTGATTTTACAATGTCTCTTGCTACAAATGTTTGTAGTTTTTCTTCTAGTTGGTCAAGAGTGGTATTTTCAAATATGGTTTCTTTTTCGATTTCATGTAGTAGTGGTAATCCTGACGGGGGAAGTGCGATACCAAGACTGGTATTGTTTGATCCAGTTGTAAAAACAATCTCGTCATTAATATCTGAAAGATATGGTTTATCATTATTTTTTAAGGGTATGAACACTCTTTCTTCTGTTCTTATACTGTTCTGAGGTAGAAAGACTGCGTTTCCTTTTAGATTTAGTTGTGTAATCAGTTGAATTATTGCATTTGAGGGTCCTTGTATTTGTGTGTTACCAATGCGTTCGGGTATGGTTTTTTCACTGATCATGATGATGCTGAATAATCCAAGTAGAATGCATCCTAACCCAATTTTTAGATATAATGCTGATTCAAGTGTAATAAAAGCAATGCCTAAAATGATGAATATGGCACCTAGGATTTTTGCTTTTACATGCGGTTGTTTAACTGACCATTTTTGCTTCATTATTTCATCCAACACAAATATTATATGGGTAAATTGTCCAAAGAATTTAAATCCTTTGTAGTATTTAGGGAGAAAACATGAAATCAAGAGGGGCAATCAGCATATTTTTATTAGTGATAATTCTCCTCAGCGGAAATGTGTTTGCTCAGATTCCATCTCATAAGCAGTTTTCAACTGCTCAGGAAGACTATTTTGCTCTTATATCGTTTCTGCATGATTCAAAAGCTGCTTGTGATTCATTGTTAAATACGTCTTATGCTGCAAGGGTGACAATTTTGTTTTATCCAAATATATCATTGTTTTTTGATGAAGAAAAACAACAAGATTCTCTTGTTCTTGCAGATAAACTTTTAAAAAAAATGGATTATCCATTAACTGTTTTAGATACTATTGATGAATCAGTTGAAAGTAGAACGGTTCTTGAAGAAATCTTAATCCCGCTTAAACAAATAAGTCAAAGAATTATTCATCTTGCTTATAATCATTCGACTGTATTGGATCTATTTTATTCTTTATACATCTTTACGACTTCTGAAGAGGCAAATGATGAAGATATCATGTCAAATTTTACAATGATTCATCAAAATTTAACACAGATGAAAGATCATCTTTCTACGCTGCAGGGGCTATTGCCTCAAATAACTGATTATTTTTCAACAGAGTATTTAGAACAAAAAATACAGGATTTCTTTTTGCTTTTAGATGATTATGAAGAGTATCTTAACAATTTTTTGTCATTTATATCAATAGATGAGCCAAAACTTGTGCTTTACACAAATAAAAACAAGTATTTTCTTACAGAAAAAATTATTTTCTCTGGTTATTTCATTGACCCATCAGGTGTTGTAACAAATCAGAGTATTACTATTTTTAAAGATGATGAGCTGTTAAATATCACAGAAACAAATGATTATGGAAGATTCACCACTATTTTTGAGACTACGTCTGAAGAAGCAAAACAATATACGTTTTTTGCAGAAACAAAATATCAAGGTGTTACCTATTCATCTCAATTGATTTTTATAGATCTTTTATTAATGCCTACAAAGCTGTATCTTAGCATTCCAAAGCAGCATTTTCGACCAAATGAAACAATAACTTTAGAGGGAAGACTAAGAACGATAAACGGTGATCCTATACAAGATAGTGTAAACCTTTTTATCAAAAACAATTCAGCCTATGTTACAACTGATTCAACCGGGTTTTTTTCAACAACATTTTCTAATTATTCAACATATGGTACTTATGTTATCAATGCATGGTTTAAAGGTACCCGTGTTTATAATTCAAGCTCTAAGAATATCACGTTTTTTATTAATGAGCCTACCATGCTTTTTTTATATGCCAGTCAAACGGAAATTGGAATTGAAGAATCAATTATTCTTACAGGATTTCTAAGTGATACTACAGATGATATAAGGCTTAGTGGAAAAACTATTAGTTTATATGTCAATGGCGTTAAAGTCCAGCAGACAACAACAGATGAGCAAGGGAATTATTCATTTGTTTTTTCAACTAAAAATAGTTCAGCTGAGCGGTTATCATTTCAAACAAGGTTTATCTCAACAGATCAGAAATGGAGGTCATCAGCATCATCTATTATTCAGATTCCTTTTGCAGCATCTTTTCTGCAAGAATACTTTTTCATTCTTCCATTTATAGCATTATTTTTTGTCAGCAGCATCATTATCCTATATTTTTTTAGATACAGAGCTACTTTATCTAGCTCTTCGAAAGCTGTTTCAAAAAAAACTTATACTAAAAATAAGAAAAAAACTCCGCAGCCTTATCCAGTTGAGCCTGTTATACAATCCAGTTCAGATTCATTGCTTTCTGCTAAACAAAAAATCATTTCATTATATCATCAGTTTCTATTCTTTTTAATCTCATCAGGATTAGACATTGATTATTCATTTACTCATCGAGATATACAAGAAAAACTAAAGACAATGAATCTTTCAGAAAAACTAGTTGCTGATGTAACGCTTTGTTTTGAGAAAGCACATTATTCACTTCAAACAATTAAAAAAGATGAGATAAAACGATTTACTGGAAAGATAAAAAAACTGCAGACACAGTATCTGGAGGAGATAAAAAAATGATATCACCAGAAATCAAAAGATTGTATCAGATAGTAATTATCTTATCTGTTGCAGGGTTATTTGTTTTTCTTTCAACTGCAAATCCTATGATTAAAAACAATAGTGATTTTAGCATTTACAACACAGGTTGGAATGGCTGCAGCGATATCGCAATTCGGACTTATAAAACAGGGCAGTTTCAACCAACATTTAGCTACAATCATTCTTCATTTACGCCTGTGCAGCGATCATTTGAGAGATACTCTCTTAAGCCTGATGAGTCAAGTCTTTTTATCATTGGTCCTACAACAGAGTTTACCTCTTCAGAAATTGATTATGTTCATCGTTTTGTTTCAAGCGGAGGGTTATTGTTTATTTCCGATGATTTCGGGTCGGCAAACTCGTTGCTAGAAGGTTTAAACACTTCAACTCGTTTTTCAAATGAGTTATTACTTGATTTATCATTTGAAAAAAATGCTAGTTTTGTTGCTATTTCCAATTTTACAAATCATTTAGGATTTAGATTTGAAAATATAAATTTTTTATTGTTAAACTATCCTTCTTCTCTAGTGCTTTCAGATGATGCAGTTACTCTTTTTTCATCTTCTTCTTTAAGCTGGCTTGATACAACAAGAAATGGAAAAAAAGATGATGATGAGCCTGCAGGGCCTTTTCCCGTGTTTGCAGTTGAGCCATATGGCTCTGGGGAAATAGTTTTACTTTCTGACCCCTCTCTTTTGATAAATAGCGTGAAGGAATATGCAGATAATCAACGGTTTCGAATTCAACTAATGGATAACTTGCTTAAAGGTAGAACAACAGTTATTTTTGATGAGAGCCATCGTGATTTTCTGATCCCCTTTCAAATAAGTTATTTTTTTACTTCAGAAATTACTTTAGGTTTTAAAATTGCTATACTTTTATTAGCGGTGTTTTTATTCCTGTTTTGGTTTACATCCCTACCTAAACAAATAGTAGCCTATTTTGTTAAGTTACGCGGGTTTAAAAATAAGGATGAAAAACATTATTCAACTCAGGAGATCATGCAGATAATTGCAGAGAAACATCCTGGTTGGAGTAAAAAAAAGATTGAAATGATTATTGAAAGGATGAATAACAATGGCTAAAAAACGATCAACACTGGATGCGAAACGTGTTAAAAAAATATGTGAAGATATTAGAATGGAGATAGGCAAGGTAATCGTTGGTAATGAAAAAGTTATTGATGACCTGCTGATTTGTCTTATCTGCAAAGGTCATCTTTTTATGATTGGTGTTCCAGGTGTTGCTAAAACCACTCTTGCAAAAACCTTTGCTATGACAACTGGTCTTTCTTGGAGTCGAGTGCAGTTCACCCAGGATTTACTTCCTTCAGATATCCTTGGTCATTTTTATTATGATCAAAAGCTAAATGATTTTAAAATGAGGAAAGGACCTGTTTTTAACGAGTTGATTTTAGCTGATGAGATTAACCGGTCTTCACCAAAGACCCAGTCAGCACTTATCGAGGCGATGCAGGAGCGTCAGGTAACAATTGAAGGGAAAACAATGAAACTACCTGAGCCGTTTTTAGTAATTGCAACAAAGAATCCTATAGAGACAGAAGGTGTTTATCCTCTACCTGAGGCTCAATTAGATCGTTTTTTACTAAGTGTTGAAATGGATTATCTTTCCAAAGATAAAGAACTAATTATGCTTGAGCAGAAAAATAAACAAACAAATAATGATATGAATGTTTCAGCGGTAAAAGATGCAGGTTTTTTAATTGATATACATCATCAAGTACATGCTGAGGAAAGCATTCTTTCATATATCCTGGATATCGTTGAAGAAACCCGCAACAATGAGCATATTGTTATGGGTGCTAGTCCTAGAGCTTGTGAGCAGATGCTTTTTGCCTCTAAAGCATTTGCGTTGATTCATGGAAGAGATTATGTTATCCCCGATGATGTACGCGCAGTATCAGCCAAGGTCTTGTCTCATCGTTTGATTCTTTCAACAGAAGCTGAATTAGAAGGAATTTCTATTAAAAAGATCATTGATGATCTTCTTTTAACAATACCTGTTCCAGATATGGTTGAATCAGTAGCAGATATATCCTCTTAAAAAAAAGGATAGTTTATTCTAAACTATTTTTTCTAAGCTCATATCTAGATTTTTTAAAGAGAAATAAACCGAAGAAAATAATAGATATACCTATGATGAGAATGATTTTTTCTTGAACTAAATCAGAGCTGAAAAGTATTCCATCACCTACAAAAAAAGAAATAAGATATATAATTGACATAAAACAAAAAACAAGAAATAAAGATGTTACCAGTGCTTTATATGGATACATAATATTTTGTATTGTTTCTTGAATTGTTGATTCCTGTAAAATCTGGCAAAGTAAAAGTATACTTGGAAATATAATCGAAACTATAAGTAAGATGATAAATATAATATTTTCAATAGAACTAATATTAATCAAAGATAAAGATATCACTAAAAATAAACTAAAACCCAATAGACCAATATACTTTTTATGATAAAATAATCCTAGTGAAATAATAAATAAAGGAATTAACACAAACATCCAAGACCATACAGAAAAATCAGCAAAAATTAACAAAAACACTGCAAGATATATAGGTAGTATATATTGCTTTAAATCAAATATATTGTTTTTTTTCATTTTTTCTTCCTCCTTACAGACTGCATAATATGGGAGGCTTGTTTTTCAGGTGTAAGATCTAAAATTTCAATATTTTTTTTCCGTATCTTTGAAAGAAGATGGTTACGAGCTTCTTGTACCTGATATATTTTTTCAATATGCTCAACTTTGTTTTTATGATTATTATCTGTGTCATACCAAGGAGTAAACAAGGTTATCAGCCATTGTTTATGATGCTGAAGATGACAACGAGTTACCATTGAATATAAAAAATCATGATTTGTTTCCAAGTCAGTAATATAAACAAAATGACTTTTTTTGTTTGTCTTTAAAAACGGTGTTACTGCTTGATATATACCTGTTGTCTGAAGTCGATTTTTCACTTGTTTTTTTGTCTGAGAAATAAAAGGAGAAATAGTATTTAGAAATTGTTTATCAACTTCTGTTTCTTCAATTGAAGTCTGAAGTTTTCCATCTGCAAAAAACGGGTAATAGGTTTTCACATTTTTTGACGAAGGAAGATTTGCACATGCATTAAAAATTCCTTGATAATCAAACGAGGCAGATATATGTGTGATCACTTTGTATTCATCAAATGCAACAAACCCAACACTATGATGCTGCCTCTGCAGCATAGCCGCAAGTTGAACAACTATAGCTATAGCATGATCAAGTTTTGTGTATTTTCCAAGGCTTCTTTTCATACTTTGTGATACATCAAGGAAAATAATAGTTTGTATTGTTTCTTTTTTTTCAAATGTTTTAGAAACCAAATACTGAAGTCTTGATGATGCCTTCCAATCAATATGGGAAAGAAGATCACCTGGGTAATACTTCCTAATTCCTTCAAATTCAACAAGCTCCTGCATACCTGCAAGCGAAGGAATCACTAATGAGTCATCCTGCAAAGCAGATGCTCGTTTTGCTTTTTGAATATCTTTTGGATCACTATGGACAAGAACACTATCTTTTAAAGAAATAGTTGTTGTAAGTAGAAATAACTTCATTTTATCCTGTAAAACTAGTTTTATTGGTAAAAACTTATGTCGTCCTCGTTGATGAAACACAATTTGATATGAAGATGTTATTTCTTTTGAGTTTGATAATTTTATGTTTTGCTTGTTTGTTCCACGGGTGATACTTGCAGCTGGTGGCAATGTTTCTTCTATATATAAAAAACATCTACCTCCTTGAAAATTAATGGTGGTTTTTACATGACAAGGATGATTTGCATAAAGAATCTTTTCTAAAAACTGTCTTTTGATACTTACTGAACCAAAACCTTGTTCAAATGCATGTTTGCTGTGTACTAAAAACAAAAGAAGAAAGCTTCCAGTCAAAACTAAAAAAATATTGGAAAATAAAAAACCATTTAAAAATGATAGAAGTGAAAGAAAAAACACTATTTTTGTTTGAAGAGTCCATTCAAATGTTTGCATAGAAAAACAACAGCGCCAATGTGTCATAAGGTATTTGAATATTTATGTTTTATAGTAATCTACATATATATGGTTTTTTACCACAAAGAATAATAACTTTTTTTGTAAGGTTTTTTGTATGGTGTTAGAGTTTTTTATTAAACGATACACCCTTGATATCGACACGGTAACCGATGAAAAAGGATTACAAAAGACAAAAAGCATCCTTATCTCAGCTGGGTTTTTTGTTGATTTTTAGTAAAATAATATATAATATGAATGTCATAACTATCGATATTGTCGGTATATATGACACAAATATCATCCTC
>CAZKUB010000079.1:0-7822 GCA_964555835.1 uncultured Thermoplasmatales archaeon | reverse complement strand
ATCAAAACCATATGTAATAATAATCGATCCGAAGAACGGTATAAACATTCCAATAATTACAAGCAAAAGTATACCTGCAAGGTCTTTATTTTTCCCCATAATTTATGAATAGATAATGTATCTTCTAATAAAAACTATTTCATTATTTTATTTCCAACAATTGCATTCTGACCAATGGCAATACCGCCATCACCCGCTGGAACACGATTATGTACAAGTAGTTTAAAACCTGATTTTTTGACTTTTAATTCAACCATCTCAGTAATCGGTATATTATATGCAACTCCTCCTGAGAGCCCTATGTATTTAATGTTATTGCTATCTGCATAATTTATTGCAATATCTGTTAAGGCATCCATAATTGTTTTAACAAATGAAAAAGCATAATCTGCCTTGTCTTTTTCAGAAACTGGTTTTTTAATCATTTCATCAAGTTGTCTAAACAAATCAACTGTTCCAACAACATCCTTTTTAATAATAGGTTCAAAAGAATATTTTGCTTTACCGGCTGCCAAGTATTTCTCAAGCTTCATCGCAGGCTCACCATCATAAGTCCGGGTACAACAGATATCAAGATAACAAGAAAGTGCGTCTAAAACCCGACCCATACTACTGATACAAGGAGATTTATCTATTAATTTAGAAAGAATTTCAGATTCTTTTGCCTTGAAAAATATCTCCTTTCCAAAGCTTTTAAAAATTGCATATACAAGACGTCGTGGATCACGAGTTGCCGCATCACCGCCAAGAAGTGAAATTGTTTCAAGATGACCTATACGCTTATATTCTTCTAAACTTGAATAAAGAACCTCTCCACCCCAAAAAGTGTCATCAGATCCATAGCCGAGACCATCGAGAGCTAATACCACGCTTTCATCAACATTATTATCAACCAAAAGACTTGCTGCATGAGCCCAATGATGCTGTATACTATGAATAGTTGTAGAAAATTCATCTGCAAAGATCTTTGCAACTTGTCTAGTCTCATAAGCAGGGTGAAGGTCTTGTACCACTGCATCAATTCCAGGTTTTTTCATTGTAAGGCTCATGATATGTCTAAGTGCTTCTTCTAAAAATTCAAGTGTAGAGTAATATTTGGAGTTACCGATATATTGTGTTGCAAATATGTTTTTATCAGAGGAAAAAGCACCGCATATGTTTTCACCAGCACCTACGCTTAGAACATGTTTATTATATTCAACAGGTAGCGGGTCAGGGACATAACCTCGGGATTTTCTCAAAAAGAAAACATTATTTTTCCATAGTCTTACAACCGAGTCATCAGTTCTGTTTGGAATACTACGGTTGTGAAGCAGGTAATAATCCGCATCAATTGAAAATGCTTCTTCATTTTTTGTAATCATCGCCTCACCTGGAATATTTGCAGAGGTCATCACAAGTGCATCTTTTTCAAGATAACTGAAAAGTAAATGATGCAGTCCAGTATAAGGTAGAAACAAGCCTATAGTATCAAGTCCAGGGGAAGCGTCTTCTAGTTTTTTCTTTTTAACAAGTACAATAGGGGCGGCGTTAGATTTTAAAAGTTTTTCTTCATCCTTTGTAATTACAGCATATTTTTTTGCTGTTTTCAGGTCTTTTACCATTACTGCAAAGGCTTTTTGAGGTCGCTTGTACCATTTTCTAAATCGAGGTATTTCATCTAGATTGCAGCAGAGATGCATTCCACCCCATGATTTTATAACACTAGTTTTTCCTGCTTGGATCTTTTTTGCAAAATTTTGTATAGCGTTTGTACAGCCTAGATCTTTTTTGTTTTTATCATATAAATGATAGTGTGGTCCACAGCTTGGGCAAGATATAGTCTGTGCATGATACCTTTTGTCCAGAGGATCAATATATTCTTCCTGACAGCTTTTACATAAAGAAAAATCATCCATACTAGTTCTTTCTTTATCGTAGGGAACATCTTTTATCAAGCTGTATCGTGCTCCGCATATTGTACAGTTTGTAAAAGGGAAAAGGTATCTTTTGTTATTTTTATCAAAAAGTTCCTCAAGACAGCTCTTACATATCCTGACATCTGCAGGTATCTGCGACTGTCGATCCCCTGAAGAACTGTGAAGTATTCTAAAATCTTTAAAAACGCGTTTATCAGAATGTTTTGTAATTTCTGTGATTTTTGCAATAGCTGGTAATTTTTTTTTAACTTGTTTTATGAATTCATCTTGATCTCTGTCTATTATTACTTCAACAACTGATCCGTTGTTTAAAACATAACCAGTAAGACCCATGTTTTTTGCTATTCTATAAATAGTGGGTCGAAAACCTACTCCTTGTACTATTCCCCTAAATATTAGTTTCATTTTTATTCAACAATTAAATCTTTGGAGTAAGGATCTGCATCCGATAGTAAAAATTCATCGCTCATGCTTAAACATTTAACAGGACAGATATCGTTACACTGGCTGCAGAAACAACAACGTGATAGATAGATTTTGATTTTCTTTTCTTTTTCTTTAAATTCTATAGCATTACATGGACAGACCTTGATGCATAGTTTACATCCAATGCATTTATCTACGTCGTATACTATTTTTCCTCGAAAACCCTCCGGTGTTTCAACGGGTGGGTTGATTTTTATTTTTCCAGATGCTACATCTGCTAGATACTGTGTAGTGTTGTCTGGCTGATATTTTGCAGGGAATTTGTTTGTCCATGGTTTTTTAAACATTTGTCTGAAGACAGGTCCAAGCATTGAAAAACCCATTATTGCATCAGCCTCCTTGTTTTCATAACGCTTAACTGATGAAGTTGTTCTTTGTCAAGCATGTATTTTTTATTGTTTGCATTGTTAACAACTGCTACACGGTTTGTACAGCTCATACATGGGTCGATACTTGCTGCAACTATAGGTATATCTGCGATTTGGTTGCCTTTAAGCATTGGTATCCATGGTAGTATATTTGCATATGTCGAAGCACGTACTTTCCAAGTAAATGGTGTTTCATTTTTTCCATCGAATTTAACATAATGTATTACTTCACCTCTTGGTGCTTCATCTCTGCCGATTCCTTCTCCTTCAGTTTTTTTAATATAATTAAGTAGTTTTGGTATTTTTGGCTCTGATACAAGATCACCTGCGGGCATCTCATCTATTGCTTTTTGCATAATCTCAACGCTTTGTTTAACTTCAAGAAGTCTTACAATGATACGATCATATACATCACCGTTTACTTCTCCGGTAAGCTTATCGGGGGTGATATAATCAATGTCTAAATCACCATATGCTGCATAAGGCTGATCGACGCGTACATCTTTTTTAACACCACTTGCGCGGGTTGTAGGACCTACTGCACAAAGTTTTAATGCATCTTCATATGTTAATAAACCGCAGCCTTGACTTCTCATTTTAACAGTTTTGTCATCTAGGAAGGCATGTGCAAGTTTTTTGTATCCTTCTTTTAAATAATCTAGTGTTTCATTTATTTTTCCATGGTGTTCTTTTTTAATATCACGACGTACTCCACCGATTGTAAGAATCGCTTTTGTTACACGGTTACCTGTAAGATACTCTATTAAATCAAGTACTTTTTCTCTCATCTCCCAGGTTAAAAATAAAAGAGTATCAAATCCTATCTCATGAGCTGCAACTCCTGCCCATAAAAGATGAGAGGCGATACGCTCTATTTCCCCATGTACGACCCGTAAATAGTCAGCACGCTCTGGAACTTCTATATCGCAAGCGTTTTCTACAGCACGGCAGTAGGCCATTGGATGAACAAAACTACATATTCCACATATTCGCTCTGCAAGATATATAATCTGTATAGGGTTTCTTTTCATACCCGTCCATTCAATTGCCCGGTGAACATGACCTAGTTCAACATCCACATCTATGATTTTTTCCCCGTCGATATCAAATTTAAACATCACCGGTTCTTTTAAAGCAGGATGAATAGGACCAATTGGCAGTTGATAAGTAGTTTGAGTTATCTCTTTGCTCATTTTTTCTTCACCCCCTCATGAAGGTTTTTGTATAGTTTTTCGATTTCTTTTCTTGTTTGCTCATCCTTACGCCAAGGATAAACCTTTTCGGGGATGTCTTCAGGTAAAAATAATCTTCGGCTGTCAGGGATGCCAAGAACTTTTATACCTAGCATTTCTTGTTTTTCACGCTCTGTGATAAGTGCTCCTGGTATCAAGTCACAGATTGTTTCAATTTCAGGTTTATTTTTTGGAAGCTCCACTGCAACGTTTAACGAGATTTCTTGAAGCGTATTTCCATAGTATATCGAAAAGTTGTAAACAAGTTCTATTGTTTTCCCAAGATCGTTTCCACAGCTGACTGCCAAGTGTGGAAAAGTAAGATTACAGAGATGATCTACGAATTTTTTAAAAATGCTTTTGTCAATTTTAATCCAGATATTTACAAACTCTTTCTTTTTAGAGCCTGTTGCACGACGCTTGATTTCAGCGGTTTTTATCTTATTTTTAAATTCATCTTTGAAGTATTTTACAATTTCTTCAGGGCTAAGAATCTCATCTTTTTTTCTCTCTGTTTTCTTACTTGTTTTTTTAACGCTCATTTTTTAGCCTCCAATGTTTCAAGTTTAACCCAAGCCTTTGCAACAGCATGAATAATATTTTCAGGTCGAGGAGGACAACCTATAACATGAACATCAACAGGCAAAACATCTTGTATCGGACCTACCAAGTTATATGACTCATAAAACACATCACCTGTATTACCACAGTTTCCAACAGCAATTACCGCTTTTGGATCAGGCATCTGTGCATATACTCTTTTTACTCTATCCACCTGCTGCCGGGTTACAGGTCCTGTGATTAAAAGTACATCAGCATGACGGGGTGTACCCACAAGTTTTATTCCGAAACGTTCAACGTCATAACGGGGGCAAAGTGCTGCGATGATTTCTATATCACAGCCATTACATGAGCCGCTGTTGCAGTGATAAACCCACAATGCTTTTTTAAATGACTTTGGAAGTCCTTTAGACATAAAATAAATACCTCCGAAACCGTAAATTAAATATTGATTTCGTTCTTGGTAATCCTATATACTATTTAAAAATTTATGTTATATTATATGATATTAGCAAATACGTGGTACTGGGTCACCTAAGGGTTTATGAAGGTTTCTTTTACCACCAACAGTTGTTTCAAGAACAACGCCTTTTATTTTGTTTGTTGCCTCTCCGATGATCGCAGCATTTCTTCCAAGCGGATGCCTCTTTATTTCTGAGAGAATCTCTTCTGCTTTTTCTTTTACAACAGCAAAGACTACTTTTCCTTCGTTTCCACTTTCAAGCGGGTCAATTCCAAGCATATCACATGCGCTACGAACCCCTACAGGAATTGGTATTTCTTCTTCGTAAAGAATGATACCTATTTTGGATTTTTCAGCAAATTCATTTACAGTGTTTGCAAGACCACCACGGGTTGGGTCTGTTGCAGAGACCACCCCTCCAACAGCTAAAGCCCTCTCAATCAAACTATTAACTGGTGCAACATCTGATTTGATAGTTGTTTCAAAACCATATCCGTCCCGATAAGACATAAGCGCCACACCATGTTCTCCAATGTTTCCTGAGAGGATTATTTTATCTTCTTTTTCAATGTTTGAATCAACTAGCCAGTTCGACTTGTAGCTACGATATTTTTTCACCTGTTTAAAATTGTCATCCAATAGTTTTGTTCTTTTTCCAATGCCGCTTGTATTTATCATGAACTCTTGAATCGCACCTTTTTCAACAACCTTTGTGTCACCTGTAACAATTGGTACATCTGCTTTTTTAGACGTTTTGCTTATGCTTTTGACAATTGTTTCAAAAACTTTTAAATCAAGTCCTTCTTCAATGATAAAAGCAAGTGATAGTGCTATTGGTTTTGCACCCATGACGCTTATATCGTTGATTGTTCCTGCAACAGCTAAGCTTCCAATATCTCCACCTGGAAAAATAAGGGGGGTTATTGTGTGAGAATCAGTGCTAAAAACTATGTCATCTATTACTGCTGAGTCATCAAGCATGGATAAACTTACTTCGCCTTTTTTTGTTTCAACTCCGAAATATTTCAGGATTTTTTCTTTGACAAGTTTGTCCATTTGTTCTCCGCCAGCGCCCTGTGCCAGTTTTATTCTCTCAGACATAAGTGTTATTTTGCGATGCATAAGTTTTATTTATAGTCTGTGGTTCCACTGCTTTGAAATGATTTACGACATAATTATACAACTATTCGGCCATGAGCCTAACATTCATGATATAGTCATTGCAATTGTAAGCTCCATGTTTGGTTTCATATTAATACCTCAGCTACGAGATGTAATAAAAGGTAAAACAAGCCTAAATCTTTTTACTGCAAGTCTTACAACAATTGGCATTGGTATTCTTACAATAACTTTTTTTTCTATGCAGTTTTGGATAAGTTTTGTCGCTGATTTTTTCTCAACCGTGGTATGGTTTTTATTGTTTGTATTCTCATATAGAAATATGAAAAAATATAAGAAAAAATCAGGATAGATATTTTTCTAATAGCAATCTATAAACTTCAGGTTTTATATTTTTCTTTATCCTCTCAGGAGCAGAGATAACGGCTCCTTGAAGCGCGTTTTTACATCCGCAGCTTCTTTCATAATTTATCTTTTTGACAAGATTTCTAATTATACTTGCAAGATTTTTATCATTTTTCTTAAGAATTTCAACGACAGATGCAACATTTACATCTCCTTCTGATTCATACCAGCAGTCATAATCTGTAACAGTAAGAATCCCACACATACACATCTCTGCTTCACGAGCAAGCTTTGCTTCAGGTGCAAGAGTCATACCGATTACGTCTACATTCCACGACCTATATAATTTTGATTCTGCTCTTGTTGAAAACTGTGGACCCTCCATAGAGATATATGTTCCTATATGCAGATCGACATCCACGGTTTCTTCAATTGTTTCAAAGGCTAAATCAGTTAGTTTCTTACAGAACGGATCTGCAAATGCAACATGAGCTACTACTCCATCTTCAAAAAAAGTTGTAGGTCTTTTAAACGACCGGTCAATTAATTGATCTGCAACTACAAAATCACCAGGTTTTATGCTTTTTTTAAGACTACCAACAGCCGCAGTTGAGATAAGATATTCCACTCCACATTCTTTTAAAGCAAATATGTTTGCCCGGCTGTTTACCTGATGCGGAGGATGAACATGTCCTTTACCATGTCTGGGTAAAAAAGCAACTTCAATATTATCAATTTTACCAATTATGATGTTACCAGAGGGTTTTCCAAACGGCGTTTCTAGTTCTATTTCTTCTCCATCTTTTAAGATACCTATGTTGTATAATCCGCTTCCACCAATAATTCCAATTTTTATTGTCATATAACAATTTTGCGAATAGAAATAACTAAAAAAGCTTTTTGCTTTACTAATTAGAAGGTAAAAATATGACCGGTAGTAAAAAAGTATTTTTTATAACACAATCAATAAAATCAAAAATTAGAACAGTTTCACATTGGCCGAAACAAGGTATCATGTTTCGTGATATAACAACATTGTTAAAAGATGCGCAAGGTTTCAAAGAAACAATTGATTTATTATATGAGCGTTATAAAGATAAAAAAATCGATAAAGTAGTAGGAATAGAAAGTCGTGGTTTTATCTTTGGTGCACCTCTTGCATATCTTTTAGGATGTGGTTTTATCCCTGTGCGAAAACCTGGGAAACTTCCTGCAGAATGTGAAAGCGAAGAATACACACTTGAATATGGAAAGGATAGAATCGAGATACATAAAGATTCGATAAGTAAAGGCGACAGGGTCCTTATTGTTGATGATCTCATTGCAACA
>CAZKUB010000078.1:0-4041 GCA_964555835.1 uncultured Thermoplasmatales archaeon | reverse complement strand
ATCATGAATGACTATTACACCATCTGGCTTTAAACTTATTTTTTTTAAAACATCTTCTACTTTTGAGCCCGGATCTATTTGTATCTTTTTTACTTCATTGTTTCTTGATATGTCTACTGTTATATTCATTTGAATCGATACCCATATAAAAAAGTCTTTGATTAAACTTTTCACAATGAGTATAATATTTTGCTGGGGTAGCCAAGCCCGGTCCACGGCGGTGGTCTCGAAAACCACTGGTGCATGCACCTCAGGAGTTCAAATCTCCTCCCCAGCGCCTTTTTGATATCACCCATACAATAAATTTTATATATTACCATATTTATATACTACCAACATAATAAAAAATGTGTATGTATAATAATTAAGATAGGTGTAAATACAATGAATAAAAAAATATTATTTATCACAATACAGATAATAATTGTATTATTAACTGCAGCAATATCGCCAGGAGTAATTGCTTCAAACCAAATGTCTAATCAAGAACAATCAAGTGGTCTTCGAATATATAGATTTAATACTACGACTGAACTCTCACTTGGAAAAATATCAAATTTTAGTGAACCTGTATCTTTAAATTCTTCGCACTCAGTTGATATATATGTATCATTTAACCTAGAAACTCCTCGTTTCTTCCCTAAAATATTAATAGGAACGAAACTAGGGAACTGGATAATGTTTCGTGACAGGAACCATAGAATGGCTGTAGATATTGAACTTTCACTTGAAAAAACACCTGAATGGTTTGAAGCAGAACTAGAAGACACAAAAATCACAATAGAAAATATCACAACTGAAACAAAAACTTTTGAAACAAGAATAAATATAAAAATAGATAAAGATGCACCGTCACTTGAAAAAGAAATAATTGAGTTATCTGCAAAATTTTTACCAGAAAAAAACTGGGGTTTTATGGCATCAGAAGATAAAATAAACTTTACAATAATACCTGAATACATTGGATCTATTACTGCTGAATTTGATTTACCCGAAAATACAACTGAACTGATACTTTCAACAGAACAAAATATGACAATTCTGCCTGTAATTATTAAAAACACAGGAAATGGTGAAAGCATAATCACAATAAAAATAAAAGATATAACAGAAAACTGGAATATAACTTTAGATGCCGCAGAAATAATATTGGCAAAGGGGCAAACTCAGGAAGTTAATGTAAATATTGCTACACCACAAACCAAACAAAGACAAACAACTAATTTAACAGTAGAAATAAGCTCAAAATCAACCTCAGAAACGGATATAGACGAAATATACTTACAAGGCCAAACAATAGAACTCTCATATATTAAACTAATAAAAGAAGATACAACGGAAAAAATAAATTTTACAACAATAACACTTGCTTTGATTATATTATTGATATTTTTGGCAGCAATAGTATTTTTCTTCAAAAAGAAAAAATAAACTTTTTTCTTTTAACAATTTTTTTAAACAATAATATTCTTTAGAAATTGTTATGGATGAAATAAAAGATATAGAGATAATCTTTAAACTTTTAGATGAAGAACTTAAAAAATACAACCCGCCAGTTCTATCAAAAAAATGGGAAGAAATCAAAAAAACACCATTTACAACACTTATATCATGTATATTAAGCCTTAGAACAAAAGATGAAGTTACAGAAAAAGCATCAGTTAGACTTTTTAAAAAATATAATACACCTGACGCACTTTCAAAAGCACCAGTTGATGAAATTGAAAAAATGATATATCCTGTAGGTTTTTATCATACAAAAGCAAAAAGAATAAAGGAGATTTCAAAAACACTCATTGAGCAATATAACAGAAAAGTGCCAGAAGATTTTGATGAACTGCTTAAGTTTAAAGGGGTTGGTCGTAAAACTGCAAATATTGTGATGGTATTTGGCTTTAACAAAGAAGGATTCTTACCGATAGATACTCACTGTCACAGGATACCAAACCGTCTTGGATGGATAAAAACAAAAACCCCTGAAGAAACAGAAAAAGAACTTAAAAAAATACTTCCTAAGAAATATTGGCATGATTTCAACCACTTATTTGTACAATTTGGACAAAGTATATGCGTACCTTTATCTCCATTTTGTAGTAAATGCTCGATAGAAAAATATTGTAAAAAAACTTCGGTAAAAAGACAACGATAATACTCACATATATTATTCAATAGCTACTTTTTGCTTTGAATAATTATAAGATATTTTTTTTAAAAAGAAACGATGATTTTATTAATGCGATTTTACATACTTTTTACAACAGGATGATGGGATGCAGGATGACAAACAAAACACTTTTTCTAACGGCAATCTAAGACCTCTTGTTATTAGATCACTTAGACGAAGTAATATAAGAAAAAAAATTACAGAATATCTCTTTGATATATCTCCTAATGGTAGCTATACTTCTGAAATAGCATATAATGTAAAAACTACTCCTACAAATGTGATAGGTGCTATACGGGGAATGGGCGATCGTTATAAACCCGAAGAATCATTAATTGGCTTAAACATAGTTGAGCAGATAGAAGTAAACAAAAATGTTAAAATATATAAATTAACAGACTTTGGAAAAGATGTTATAGGATCAATTAAACAACCATAATTTACTCGTTTTTATATTTCTCTTCCTCTCCGATTTAATTCAAACATTGTAGTAACATATTTTTCTTCTAGTTGGAGTATATTTCCATCATCAAACTGAACAACAAGCCAATTGCTAGGATGTGGATAAGTATTTACAACTCGAGCTTTACGTTCATCTCCTTTAGGGTTATTCGGATCTTTTGCAAAAACTTCAATTCCTTTACGGATACCACGATCTCTAATCATATCTTTTCCTCATGTCTCATATTCTAAAATAAAAACAATCTATTTTATTTTTTTGCATAAGTCTATTAATAAAAAAATATGTTTGTCAAATTAAGTTCTTTTTATTTTATGTTTTTTTATCAAACTTGGAGTAAGTTTACAAGTAAGAAAAAATACAGCCAAATTTAAATAATAAGTAATATATTATCTAAAATAAAATACAGAGGGTGGTATGCATTAAAAACTATATAAAAATCACAATCCTATTTTTGATAATTTTTTTACTGATAAGCATGTGCGTATCTGCAATAAACCAGGAAAGACTAGTTTTAGCAGAGGAACCAACCTATGAACTTACAAACGAATTAAAAATTGATGGGGAAACAGTCGGTTGGACTTATGAAATTTATATAAAAATAGAGAATATAGGTGATATACGATCAAAGGAAACCGTTGTAAATTTAACTGACGAGGAAGGCTTTGTTTTACAAGATATTGTTACGTTGGCACCGGGTGAAACAAAAACAGTATCTTTTACATGGTCAACACTTTCTAGTTATGATCAAACAATAGCCGTAAGCTATTATCCACTTGACATTTCAATTGATCGTAATCGATATAATAGCGGATCTACAAGTTTTAAACTTTTAATAGACGGCGGAAGAAGTGATGAGATTCCGGCTGCAAGTACCCCGGGCTTTGAAATTATGGCTTTTATAACTGCAATGATAATAACTAATCTTTTATTGAGTAAAAAAATAAATAAAAAGAAGCTATAGTTTACTTTTGAGCTTATTAAAACAATGTAATCATGTAAAGGCAGACAAAAAGATAAATCGAATAGATAAAATGATGAATAAAATAAAAAGATTAAAAAGTTCATTATTATAGATAACTATTTTACAGGTGTTTATTGTACAATATCATATTTAATGATACTTAAGTTTACATGATTAAAACGCCCAACGTTATTTCCTTCATATGTAAAAACATCTGGCGTACGTAGTTGATAATTTGCTGGTAAATTTATTATTGTAAAATCTTTAGTATAAATAATATTATCCTGTTTATCGCAGAAGTCTACTCTATATGTCACATTTATCATTTTATTAAGGTTATTTTTAAAATATAATTCTACTTCTACAAAATATATGTCGCCATTTTTTTCTCTTATATCAAACGATCTATGTACTAGTACCAGTACATCTGAATCAAAATTAATTTTTTCAAGG
>CAZKUB010000077.1:0-2261 GCA_964555835.1 uncultured Thermoplasmatales archaeon | reverse complement strand
GATCAATAACTATCTTCTTACTATAAGACCAATTGCAACCCCACCAATTCACCGCAGACGCAACAGAAAGAGTATAACCTGATTCAGATTTCATATATTGTGTACCATACAAAAGAGATGAATTCATACCACCAAGAATCAAAGCAACTACAACAATAATGGCAATAATAGGAATTTTAACTTTACTTTTCTTAAAGCCTAACAGTTTTAATTCAAAAGACTCCCAGATAGTTAATGGAAAAATATCAGTATCAAGATGATCAGATTTCTCTGATTCTTTTATAATGATTTTATTTTGTTGTTCAAATAATTTCTCCTTTTTCTTATAATCCTCTTTTTGTTTTATTTTAGAATAAATCTGCTTAGCAGTTTCTGCTTTTTTTAATAAAAGCTTTATTTCATTGAATTCAGATAAAACCTGTTTTAACGCTGATTTTCTTTTTTCAAATATCTTATTGATATCATCAATTTGTTTCTTTAAAAAAACTATCTCAGATTTATTTATATCCTTTTTATTTAACGTTCTTTTTTTCTCTTTTTTTTGCTTCTGAAGATCTTTTTTTTGCTTTTTAGCAAACTGTATCTCCTGCTCAAGTTCCATCTTGTTTTTAACTAGCTCATCTTGGATTTTCTTTAATTCTAGTTTGCTATTTTTAAATTCATTATTTAATAACTGTTTTTTATCCAAAGCATTCTTAGATTTATTGTTTTCATTAAGCTTTGTTTTTTTAAGTAATAGTTTTTTTTGTAGCTCCTGCATCTTACTCAGAAGTTTTTTGACGTCCTCGTTCTTTTTTTTAATAGCTAAAAGAGAATCATCATCATTTTTATTAAAACTAGAAAAATCTGATTTTTTATTTTGATTTATACCCTCAGACCCGTCAGATTTTTTTCCTTTGGTATCTTTTTTATCTGAGCTATCCGCGGTATTATCTTTTTTATTCATATACAATCAATATCTATAATATCGTCCCCTCTCAACACCTAGTAAATATTTTGAAATGTTATTATTATATATTTTTTTCAATTAGTTTTTTAGCTGCATTTTTCAATTCTATATAGTCTTCATGTAACACATCGAATTGATCTTTTAATTCAAGGTATCTATCCTGATATTCTTCATCATAATCATCAATAACCCTGGGTCTTTCTTTTCTTAACTTTCTAATAATTTCGTTTCGCAACTCAATTTCTGCATTTGCAGATTCTAATTGACTTTGTAAAAAACCTGCTGCCCCAACATCATTTGGCAGCTCTATTTGGTTTTCTTTAAGTTGTTTTTTAAGTTCAGCTAACTCAGATTTTAATTCATTAAAAGTAGTAGTTTCTTCACCGATTTCTTCAAACATTTTACTTATCTGTTCTTTGATTTCAGTTATTTCTTCGTTATCTACTGATGTAAGTTGATCTTCTTCTTGTTTTTCTAAAAGCTCTGTTTTTAGTTCTTCTATCTCCTGCATCCTTTTTTGTAACTCACGCTGGTTGCTCTCCAGTTCCTGTTTAGCTTTTATAAAATCGTTTTCTTTAGAAACAAAATTATCATAGTTAAGAGATATCAGTTCTTCTTTATACTGTGGCTGCAAAGGCAGGTTATTAATTTCAGATTCTTTTTGTAAAAATTTCTCACGTTGAAGATCTAACTCTGATTGATATCTTTTTATTTCTTTTGCTAAATTATTATTTTCTAACTCTAGTCTATCGGATTGTCTTTGTTGTAATTTAAGTATTGAGATAAGATGCCTGCATTCATATTTTTTCTCCTCTAATTCAGTCTGTGCCTCTACCCATTTATTTGCCATCGCTTGGATTTCATCACTGTGAAAGTCTAAATCCATCTGAAGGTCTTCAAGATCAGAAAGAACGTTTTTAAGCTGGCTTGTTTTTTTCCTTGTTCTATCAAGTGCTTTTAAAAAATCTATACCCATTGATAACTTTGTTGTTTGCCTTTCTTTTTCTAATTCTGACTCATCGTTTTTTATTATGTTTTTTATTTCATCATTTCTCCAATCAGAATTCTTTGATAGTAAATCATTGTCTGAAGTATCCTCTTTAAAATTGTATCTTTTTTTGTATGCTCGTTCTAGTCTGTCAGAATCCAAATAACTTTTATTCACCCTCCCCCTCCACAGTGTTTTTAATATGTGTTCTACTTAGTATATTGTATAAATATGTAATATTAATTGGCATTATAAATAATATCCCATCATTTCCCGATAAATTTGTCTTATTTAATAGAGGCATAGCCCCCTCCCGTTATTTAC
>CAZKUB010000076.1:0-5404 GCA_964555835.1 uncultured Thermoplasmatales archaeon | reverse complement strand
TGAAATAAAAAATCTAAAAGAAAAAATTGAGCAGATGGAACAAATCAAAAAACAAATTAAAGAATCAAAAAACGAAGCAAGATACCTTTTGGCGCTATCAGATATTATGTCGGATTTTCGTACTTTTCTTATATCCCGGATCAGACCAACACTTTCTAGCTATGCTTCTGATTTTTTTAATCGTCTTACAAATGGCAAATACCCTGAGATTGAGCTTGATGAAAAATATGATTTATTGGTTTGTGATTCTGGAGAACTTTACAACATTAATCGTTTCAGTGGTGGTGAAGAAGACCTTGCAAATTTATGTTTAAGACTTGCAATTTCGGAGGTTATTACTGAACGTGCTGGTGGTATCTTTAACTTTATCATTCTTGATGAAATCTTTGGATCACAAGATTACTTGCGTCGTCAGAATATCATGAAGGCGCTAAACGGTCTTTCCTCTAAATTTCGTCAGATCTTTCTTATTACACATATAGAAGATGTTAAGAATGATATGGAAAATATTATCTATGTGACAGAAAACGAAGAAAATGTTAGTAGTATAAAAATAAAATAAAAAAGTGGTTTTTTTTTATTTTCTAAATTTGAGTTTCTTTTTTGCCTTTGGCTTCTTTTTTTGTATTTCGTGCGGTGTATCTATTTTTTCTTCAGTAACCGTACTAGTATGTTCTTTCTCTGTAGATGGTGGTGAAGTTGTAAAAAGTTTGTTGAACATATCCATTTTGTTGTTGTACCAGTTCTCCCATTTTTTGTTTTCTTCTTTGAGTTTTTTACATTCTGTATCTGTTTCCTCATAGAGTTGGTATAATTTTGTAAGTCGCTCTTTTTCTTTTTCATATTCAGCGTTTACTTTTTCGTATTTATCTTTATATTCTGAATAGTTCTCCATTTCTTTTGCTTCAGATAATTGTGTATTTAACATTTCAATTTCTTTATTTTTCTCAGTTATTTGCTCTTTTAACTCTTGCTTTTCTTTTTCTAATTGTATTCTACTTGCATCAAGTTCATCAACTTTTTGTCCAAATTCATCGTATTGAACTGCTTTTTCTTCGTTTTCTTTGATTTTTTGTTCTAATGTTTGAATGCGTGCTTTATAATCATTTTGAATTTGGTTTTTTTCAGCCTCTACCGTGTTTATACGTTCCTCATATGCGGATAGTTTCTTCTCAGTTTTACTTAGCTCTTCTTCCTGATTTTTATATGCATCCCATAGTTTTATTAATCTTTCTTTTTCTTTTTCAAGCTCTTCGCTGTATTTTTTGCTACTCTCAGTAGCCTCCAATCTTCGTTTTTCTACCTCTGCAATTTGGTTTTCGTATTTATCTAATGCACCACTTATGTCTTCAATATTTCCAACATCAAGCATGCTCTGTATTTTTGATAATTCTTCCGTACTTTTGTTAAAAGAAAGTTTAATCGCATCAATCTCATTTGTAACCATCGTTAGTTTTTCTTTAAGAGAATCCAAATTCTCAACATCTTTTACAAATTTATTTTCTTTGACCATTTAGCATCAATCCTCCCTTTATAAAATAAAGTAATTAAGAATAAGCTTGTTGATATTTAAGGATTTTCATATAATTTGCAGGTTATTAATTAAATGATTACAAATCTAGCTTGTTAAAAGCTTTATTTTTTTACGTTAATGACATCACATAACTTTTGATGTCTGAAAAGCTCTTAAGCGTTGTTTTATTGTCGTTTTTGCCAAGTTTTAAAAAATGAAAATGAGGCTGAAACTATCATCTTAGTATATATGACAGACAAAATTAATACAATTATTCCCAGAATGAGAGGAACATAGTTATAGCCAAAATAAGCAGAGGAAAAATCAAAGGATGGTGCATATAACCTTGCTGCAAAGCTTAATGGTTCATCTGAAGAAAGCGAAGAAATTCGAAGCATGAATTGTATGTGGCCAACAAGAATTAAAATACTAAATATGACAGATACACAACCGCCTATTAAAAAGACGTAAGAAAGTGATTCTAATCGTTTTTCAAGTTTATAAAATGCCAAGCCAATAAAGATTATTATACCACTGATTAGCGTGAGCCAAAATGACCAGCTAATAAGGCGAATACTTCGACCTAATCCGGTGAACACTGATAAAGAATCCTTTATTGTTCTTATTTGTTCATTGTAATTTGATCCAGTCATTGAGCTTGAATATGTAGACATTGCAGATATTGCCATATTAATTGAATTAGTCCAGCTATGTATCATAGCTTCATTTGCATATTCGGTTACACCTTCGTTGTTTGTTGTACTAATCCAGGGAAACATTGGCATAAAAATCAGTCCAAAAAGGCTGATAATAACAAATGACCCCGCAAACAATTTCATTCTTCGGTAAAATTTTCTATTCATCGTCTTGGGCCTCCTTCATATGTTTGAGGTATTGCTTGTGGGGGAGTTCTAGGCGTTAATTTTGGCTCTAATAACGCATATTGTAGTCGAACACCAGTAAAACTTTTTTTGATAAATAGTATGCCAAAAATAAGGGCAGTATATGCTGCAGGGAAAGCAACAATGCTTGTATTATCAAAGTTAAATTGAGAGCTAGCAGGTATTATCAATAAATGTAGACTTATAAGCCGCAAGGTTCCGATGAGAGTCATCGTGCCAATTATAAACACAATGAAACTAAGAGAAATATTGATGATAGCAAGATATCGGGAGGTATTCTTGAAGTTAGATTGAATAATTCCTGTTACTACAAGCATTATAGCAAGTATGAGAATAATATAGTAAGATGTAAAAACCATATCTACTCCTTGGTAATAATAAGCACTTGCAATGTTGATATCTGAAGAAGCAGTAAAGCCCTCAAATATTTCATCATTTTTTAGAAGATTATTGCCAAAAATATCACCGCCTGGTACTAGTACCCATGGTAAAATAAAGGAAAGAATCAATCCAACTATTGTTAAAATAAGAAAATACAGACCAAGTCTCTGTATAGATTTTTTTGGTAAAAAAATAAATTGAGAAGGATTTGCTTCTGGGCCACACGAATATCTGGAATATGCTGGTTCCTCCTCCAACATCATCTGTCTTTTTACATATTTAGTTGAGGTTGATTCATTTATCATTGATCTTCTCCTTGTGTTTATAGAAAATAATATTCATATTTAAAAATTAATCGATTTTATCACGGTCGTAAATAAAAAAATGAAAAGGTAAATACTATATACTCCATCTATGAGCAGCAGTACTGTTAGGCTTAATGAATTAGTTCAATGAAGAAAATTCCTGCAAGTATACCTGCAAGTATTCCTATTATTGCTGAATGCCCTGTTGCCTTACGATGTGCATCTGGAATTAATTCGTCAAATATTATATATAGCATAGCTCCTGCAGCAAATCCTAAACTTATGGATAAAGCCCATTTTGAAACTCCCCCTAAGGCTACGCCAAGTAGTGCACCTAAACCCATAGGAACGCCAGCCAATGCTGTTATCAATATTACTTTTTTGGCTTTAACACCGCCTACACACATAGCTGCTCCAACCGCCATTCCTTCGGGGAAATTATGAATAGCAATCATAATCGATAATAATAATCCTGTCTGATATGATACCATAAAACCCGCTCCAATCGCAACTCCTTCAGGTAGATTATGAAGAGCTATGCCTATACTCAGAAGTATACCTGTTTTTAAATATGGGCAATTTTTTGCCCCACCATCCTTGGTTAAAGATAAGTGATGATGTGGGAATTTAATATCCAGAAGCCCGATTATTCCTATACCTAGTAATATTCCAATCATTGCAGTAAAAATAGTTCCCCCTTCTATAGCCTCAGGTATTAGATCCAGAAAGCTTATAGACGCCATAATACCTGCGGAGATGCCTAATAATATGCTAAGAAGTTTGTCCCGTACCTTTCTTACAACTAGTACGGCCAAACCTCCGCTCATGGTTCCAAAGACCCCTGCTGACAAGCCAATAAGAGTTACGATAAGCCAATAAGGTAGCATAAAAAATCATCCCTCCAAGGGACAGTGTTCCTTGTAACAACTTGGTATATCATTACCATGTGGGCATTTGGTTGGTGCGCCAAGTCTTTTACACATCTCGTCTATCATTTTGCTGTCAAATATATGCTCCATCTGACATGCTTTGTTATGCAAGGTGTTTAAATCCATAGAGAAATATTGTTGTAGAAAAACTTCCAGGACTCTATGTGTTCGTACTATGTTCCTACCCATCTTCATGCCTTTTTCTGTTAATTTAACACCATAGTATGGTTTGTATATCAAGTATCCTTGTTTTTCCAGAATTGGTAGTACCTCTGTTACTGTTGGTGGCGATAAACCCATCTTCTTTGCTATTTCTCCAGTATGTGCAGGTTTTTTGAGAGAGCCTTTAGATATTTTGTAAATTGTCTCAAGATATTCTTCACATGTTTCTAAGTTCATGTCTCTGCGAATAAAAATTTTATTTATAAATATTTCGGCTTACCTAAATTTATTATGTATTACTCTTGAATTTGCGGTAGTCAAAATAGCGCTATAACGTCTATAAATAACTAGACTGTAAGTATATAAAAACGCTAAAAAAATAAAATCTTCTTTTTTATTATATTCAGAATAAGGCCTTTTTATATGAGTTTTTATTGATAACTAAATGTTTTAAAATAGTGTTTGCAGTATGAAAAATTATTGAAAAAAGGAAAAAAGGTTTAATACATAAATAAAAACGACAAGAGAGATAGGAAAACTTGTTTCTTCACTTTTAGATCTGATTTCGATAAATGCAGATTCAAATACACCAATTGTAATAGTACGCGGTTTTATCTAATCATCATTAATAAGTCTATAAGATTAGTTTTATAAGGCCATAGTTACAATTTTACCGCGTTATATTATGAATATGCGAATTCTGTATATTATTCAAGGCATTTTTTCTAATAATAGATGTAAAAACCTGATAAGAAGGTGACTCTACTGCAGCAAAACCGTGTAAACTTGCTAATTTAAGCGAAAAAGTATATGTTGTTTCTTCCCCGGCAATAACGGTAATGGTTGTTTCTTGCACTGCATATCCTTCCATATGCGCCCGTAGAAGATATTCCCCTTCTGGAAGATCGTTTCTTGAATAATAATCGGTATTTCTTCTTTCTGGCTGCATATCATACCAGATATTAGTTTCTAGATGCCATGCGGCAACTGATGCGTTTTTTAAAGGTAGATTTAGAAAATTACTCTTTGTATTAACTCGCAATGCTCCATTTGGCATATTTGCAGCTTTTACTGCATTTACTATTGGTTTTTCACCAGGGTTTTCCTCATATTTGAATACCCAGCTCATGAAGTCCTGACCATGATCAACTATTACTGAACCTGCTTGTATCTCGTTTTTCCCATCATTAGTACAATCACCAATTGCAAGAA
>CAZKUB010000075.1:0-2652 GCA_964555835.1 uncultured Thermoplasmatales archaeon | reverse complement strand
GAAAGCAATATGGACAAATATCCATTATTTCAAATATGAGAATGTGGATAAAGCCAAAGAAATAGGTAAACTACCTGATGTAAAAGGACATAACTATATACCTAAACCAGAGCTTATAACTGTTGCAAAAAACCTTAGTGACGTACTGGTGGGAATAGTGCAGAGTCATCTAAAAGGCAAGGTCTTTGTGCTTGATGAGGCTGGGATACATGCAGATAGCAGTATAGCCACAGGTAAAAATACTCGGACTATAAAACAATTAAACCGTATAATACGGCATTTCGACTGCTGTTTCATCATTATTACGCAGACAAAAGGCAGTGTACCGCCTGACCTGCGTGAGAAAGATGTTGATTTCCAGTTCAAAATGAAAAGAACAAAAAAAGGATACATACTGGAAATTGGTAAGAAAAAAGTAGATGCTGATGATTTCACAGGTGAAGAGGCGATTAGTTTTCCTACTGTTACCCGTGTGCGTGTCCCTCTATGTAAATATCCATTGGATGGTAAGTTCCCCACAGGTTTTAATATTGATATAGACCTTAAAGAGGTCTTGGATCGGCTTTCAGCGGTTGAAGATAGCATTGAAATGACCGATGGCGACCGTGGTAAAGAAATAATCCTTGATATGATAGGGGAAAAACAAAAAGAATTAAAATATCTCACAACAGGCAAGTATGGAAAAAAATATGGTGTACATCCATCCACTGTGAGAAGATGGATAGAAGAAGGAAAGCTGGAACATACTAAAATCAAGGGTAGAGGCTTGGGGGAGTATGAATTTAGAGTTCTTGATGTTCCACCTACAAATATCTGAATTTAAAAAAATTTAAAATACTTTTAAAAATTTTTAAAAAATGAATGTAGTAGATACTTTAATACTTTTTAAAAACTTTTAAAAAGCTGTCGATTAAGAGAGAGTTTTTAAAAATTCTAATATTTGACAATCTAGCTATAAGCTAGATGATATGCGAAGATCAGATAATACCGTTTTTACAGAAAAATACACATAAATACATACAACTACTGCTTTTTATTTATCATAGTTATCTTATAATAGTTTCTGGTAACAAAAAGTATGGGGTTTTGATGGAAGTTTTAATGCTGTTTTTTATTTCACCATCTTTAATTTATAATCATTAATTGTTTTATATTGACTGCATATCTGTCGTGCTTTTTCATCATTTAAATAAAAAGGACACATTTCTTGTATCTCGAAATTAGGACAATGACACCAATCACCATGGAGATGAATACATTGACATTTCATTCAATCACCTAGTGATATGCTAATCTATACTATTTAGGAAATCTATTATTTCTTGTTTTGTCATCAACTTATTAGAAAGCATGTTCCTTGTATATTTTGTATCAGCACTCACCCAATACATTCCGTCAACACGTTTTTTTATAGTCATTGATACAACTTTCATTTTATTTCACCTGTTTTTTCTAATTCTTCTATAAGTTCTATAACATACTTTTCAAACTCGACAGCCATATTATAATAAATATGCATACCTACCAGCATCGTTACAAATATGACACCGGTGGTTAAAAGTATTTTTAATGTACCTTTTCTATCACACGTTTTTGTATCAGTCGTTAACAGCACCCCCCTTTTTTGGTCTACCGCCTTTCCACTGACCTATAGCCCTACGCCTGCGAATACCTGCTTTAGTACGTTCACTGATCTTCCTGCGCTCCTCAGCAGCAGCCCAACTCATAATAGCAAGAATAATATCAGTGATACCTTCCTGACCTGTATCAAGCCAGCTTTCAGTCATACTCTTAAGCCATATACCACGTTCTTTAAGTTTCTTAATATAACTCATAGTGTTAATGATGCCTTCACGGCTGAACCTGTCAAGTTTCCATACAACGATACCGCTGAAACGTCTAAGCATAGCATCATGCATCATTTTACGAAACAACGGTCTGGCTGGGTTCGCACCTGACATCTTATCTATATATTCCTCGACTATTTCATAACCCATAGCTTTACAGAAATCCCTGAGTGCCAATAGTTGGTTCTCTGGGTCTTGGTAACGTCTATCTTTCTTATCTGTTTCATCCAGACTAACCCTAGCGTATAAAGCAACCTTCATTTTATTACACCCTCTTTCTTACCTCCTCCGACATATGTAAAACCTCTTGTTGGTGCTTTTTTTGGTTGTTTGTATGATACTTCTTTTAGTGGCTCAAAACAAAGACCCTCAGAATTGTCGACATATAATATCTTTCCTTCAGCATATACTATTTTTCCGTCTGTAAACATTACTTTATCCTTTTCGACTTCAACGTTTTTTGGATTGACGCCAGTCCAATAACAATACATGTCATCTGGCAATTTTCCACCATATTCTTTCAATAGGTTTTTCTTCAACTTGTGCTCTACTTTTTCGGGTTTCGCTCTTATTAATATGTTCATTTTATTTTACACTCCTTTTTTTTTATTATATTTTCACCATCCTGTTTATCCTTCAACTCTACATACCGTAGTTTCAAACCATTCTTCTTAGCAAACTTCTCAAGCCAACGATTAGTAAACTTCTTACTCATTCAACACACACTCCAAACCAGCGATAAAAGCACCGACACATTTACGCTCCACAGGGTCAACAATATCAACAAGACGTTTACGTTCATACA
>CAZKUB010000074.1:0-2947 GCA_964555835.1 uncultured Thermoplasmatales archaeon | reverse complement strand
AAGAAAATAGAGCAAAAATTAGAGAAAGGTAAAAGGGAAATAAAAATAGATGTTCTTTATGAAGTTGAGGAAGAAATTAAAGAAGTAATGCCTCCCCCTATGCCAGACCGTGGTTTTGGTCGTAGACATCCAATTAATCCTGGATGGAATCCTGATTGGGATTCGCCTGCTGAACATTAGGATTTTTTTTTAATTTTTGCTTGCTATATCTCTTTTAATCATGAGATTTATATATCATCGACTGGTTTTACTATCATGTTGTATTTAATGTTGACATGGATAAGTATCGGCATATCAAATGGGGTGAAAAAGAGACGATGAAAAAATCCCAGATAGCGCTGGATATGATAAAGGATTTTCATGGTAAGTCCTTGATTGAGATACATGGGCAAAAGGACGGCAGAATACTGCAGCAGAAACTTGGTATCAATCAGGGGGATAAGCATCATAAATACAACGTATGGCTGCAGGATTTAATCCTGCGATGTGAAAGTTAAACTTATAAGTAAAAAAGTTTTAATAATATGCGATGCATTAGATGCGCTTGAAAAGTGTGGAGTTGAATTTTTTGAATCGAAGAAAACAGGAAATTTTTTTCCTAACGATCGAGTTCATGGTAAAGAAGTAAAAGATAAGATTTTGACACATTTTGAATAGAATTATGATTTAGATATTATTTTATATCATGTAGTGAACCGGTTTTCATATTTCTTCTGTCAGATTATCTTAAGATTATGAAATTTATCAATTTTATATAAATTCTATGAACATATCCTTTCTCCTCCTTTCCCCTTTCTACTGTGATTTATACATTCTTAGTCTCATAAGCTAATTATAATGAGATTGATGAAAAAGCTAAGCATTTTATTACTTTAATCATTGATTGTAACATGGTGGGTAAGAGAAAAAATAATTTTTTTAACTATCTTGGCTCATCATCAAACATTTCTTTATGTTCCAGTCTATCTCTGTTCGACCATGCTTCGATTTCTTCCTGAAGTTGTTGATAGGTAAAGTTTCTGAATAATTCTGAGGTTCGAATATCCTCAGCTACTTTTTCAATAATGATATTTTGAGCTCTTTTTATATCTCTTATTATTTTGAGTATCGGTTGATTATATATGGGGAGAAATTCGTCTGCATATGCATCATCAAGATCAATTTCAAGTATAAGTTTCATAGTAATTCCTCTTTGTAATATATTTATATTTTAGTTTTTTTTTAGAGTCGTGCTATCTTTCCAGCATCTGTTAAAACAAGCCCGTTTTCTGTTGAGACATATCCTATATCTCGGAGTTCATCAATGTTTCGATACAGCATTGCTCGTGATATTCCTATTTTATCAGCAAGTTCAGTTAAAGATATTTTTGAATAATCTTTTTCTGCAAGTGTTTCTAATACCTTTTTTTGGCTTTCTGATAGTTTAAATGACATTTTAGGCAGATATACAACTGCGGTTTTGTCTTCTTCAGGGTTGTATGCTATTTTTTTTACTCTGTTGTTTCGTGCATATGCTGCAAAAAGCAGACCGAGTGCTTTTGTTTTTCGTCCTGAGGTAACGTTGACAAAGATTTCGTCGTCTTTTGGTTGCATATCTATTATTTCAACGCATTTCTCCGCTACTTCTACTATTCCGTATACTTCAGTTGGTACTTTTTTTATATCGATTACTCTTCCTAGTGATTCTTGTATGAGGTTAAATGAACTTTGTTGTTTTTTATCTGGTTTTTTATCAAGTAGTAGGATGAGTCGATCTGGTCCGAGTCTGTTTGCTGCAAGTAGTACTGGTTCAGGGGAGTATAGCGTTGCTATTAACACTTTTGCCATACTATCTTCCTAGTTTAACACACTATTTGTTTACTTTCAGGTATAGTTTACTTATTAATAAAACTATCTACATTAATTAGTAATTGTACTATATATTTATTAATTGTATACAAATTAGTAGAAAGATTTATATTGTTATATACATTATGGGTAGTATGAGTCGGAATATACCCCCCAGCCTGGAGGAAAAGAAATGGTAGAGCTGATACTTGGCATAATCCTAGGATATGTGTTTAAAGATTATATTAAAGAAACAATTAAAATAATCAAAAAAGTGTTTGTCATGGAGATGAAAAAATATGACTAAAAAAGTATTTGGAACAATCACCCTCTCAACTGATGATAAGCAACTATCCTCAGATTCAGATGAAGAAAGCATCATCTTTGAACTTGACATGGACATCAAAGATGCCATCGTTGAACCAATCGATGGAGTGCTTATAAAAGCTACAGATGATGATATACGATTATTGTTTTATTATCACAAACCCGGTGGAATGGATATTGATGAAGAAACTATTGAATGCAAAGGCGTTGCCGAGTTTCGAACATCAAAACAGGTGTTTAAAGAAATTGTAAAACATGTCAACCAACGATACAAAACTCTTACGTTTCAGCAGAAAACACTTGATGAACATATACAAGAGCAGCAATTACCCATGTTTATCTAAAAAAAAAGACTGCTAAAAGGATGGTTAAGATATGGATGAAGAATGTTTTAAGACGGAGGATAAAGGCAAGGGTAATAATAAAACGTTTAGGATATCCCACAGAAATGCAAATACAATTCAATATCTTTTGATCCTGGGTGTTTTACTTACTACTCTTTATGTCTTTATTAGTTTTAGACAGGGAGACATTATGGGTTTTTTTGGTTCTCAAGCATTTTTGTATGTTGCTCTTTCATATATTTTTATTTACATTTTTTGGCAGGGGATTACAAATAAGCTTTCCAGATTTCCCGTTGAAATTGTTGAATCATCAGTAAAACAAAAGAAATCAAAACAAATACAAACAACTTTATTAAAAACAGATAGAAAAGCATATTTATGGTCAATAATTGGGTATACCTTAAGCATGGCATTTACGTTTATGGTCATGATATTTTTAGCAGTAGCTC
>CAZKUB010000073.1:0-2580 GCA_964555835.1 uncultured Thermoplasmatales archaeon | reverse complement strand
ACGGTAAGCCTCAGATGATACCCTTTTGTATAATGCAATTAGCAGAGTAAGCATGCTCACCCTCCCTATAAACATGGTAAGAATTAAAACCAGTTTACTGGCTGAACTCAAATCTGAAGTTATGCCCCTACTAAGACCTACAGTGCTATAAGCCGACACACATTCAAAAGAGATGTTTAATAGCCCTTTTTCGGAATCAAAGAACGAAATTAGTAGGACTGATGTTGTAATAACAAAAATAGATAGCACAATGATTGCATAGGCTCTCTCTACTGAACTATTTGGAATTTCTCTGTTGAACAGTTCTAGCCTAGTCTTTCCTTTAACAATGCTAATGGTATTTAGAATGGCAACAGCCAGAGTGCTTGTTTTAATACCACCTCCAGTTGAAGCAGGTGAAGCTCCCACCCACATCAAGAACATAACGATTAGAATTGTATGTAAGTTTAATGCTCCTGTGTCAACGGTGTTAAAACCAGCCGTTCTTGTTGTTACTGAACCAAAAAAAGCCGTAATAGTTTTACCAAACAAATTGTGATTAGCTAGGGTGTTGTTATACTCTAGTATAAAAAATGCGATTGTTCCCAAAACAGTAAGAAGTATAGATGTTATAAGAACAATTCGGGTGTTAACATTGATTAACCTTGGTGTAGTTATAATATATTTTCGGCGGAACAAAAATAGCAATGTAATCAAAGTCCTTGTTTTTATGTATTTGACAAGGTTGAAAACAATGGGGAAACCTAACCCACCTAAAATGAATAGAAATGCAACAATTAGGTGTAGCGGATAGTTGAATTGGAATGCACCCTCGTAAAAACTATTTGGAAGTGTTGAGAAACCAGCATTACAAAAGCCTGATATAGCATGAAACCCCGAAAAGAAAACACGTTCTATGAGAGAGGGAATTACTGAACTGTCAAGAGTTTTATAGATTAGTACAGCACCAATGCCCTCGATAAGAAATGTTATGAGAATAATTTTTTTTAGAATTGAAAAAACATCTGAGATTTTTTCTGCATTTGTTATATCCCTGAGAGCAAGTTGATTTTCGTATGAAGAACCTCCTTTGAAAAAATAGCTGAAGTAGCTGGCAAAAGTCATAATGCCAAGTCCTCCAACTTGAATTAGCAGAGCAATAATAATTTGTCCGAACTCTGTAAAGAAACTTCCTGTGTCAACAACAACTAGACCTGTTACGCAAACTGCACTTGTTGAGGTAAAAAGAGCATCAATAAGGCTAATTTCAGTAACCGTTGCCCTTGGAAGCAAGAGTAGGAACGAACCAAAGATGATAATAATCAAGAAACTTAATACGAATAGTTGAGCTGGGTTTAAGTATGCCTTTCTAAATTCAACTCTTATTGCTGATATCTCTCGAAATAGAACAAGGAAAACAGCGGAGTAAATCCAAATTTTATGATTTAGAATACTTTGCGATACGTAATTGAAATTTCCAAAATGTCTTAAAAGAATAAAAGTTAAAAATAGAAATAGGATGAAGTCGAAAGGAGAACTTTTTAATCTAGGGCGATATTCCTTAAAAAAATATCGAACTACTATTGAGATTATTCCAACAAAAACCGATAATAAATAAACTGTATTTAAAAAATTCTTTATGAAAGGTTCGTGTTCAAAACCAAAGTCGTATAAAAAGGCAACAATTGATAAAATACTAACAGTTATTGGTATTCTAGCAATTCTTTTTCTAATTATTCTTGTTCTTTCCTTCTTATTGATGTTGTATCTCACAATCAATCGTTTTGTTTCAAACTATTCATTATCAGAAGGTTTTTCCATCTTTCAGCCTTGTGCAAACCGGACAGCTTACGCCCCCTAAGAACCGTACGTGCGACTTTCACCGCATACGGCTCAAGCACTTTTAAGGCCAACCTTGTTAGGGTAGACCCGGCTATTATTTTTACCACTGTAAACAAAAGTAGTATTTTGTTTGCATTCCAAAGCTAAACGTTTCCTTAAGGATACCCTTTTCTCAAAATATGCATCAAATTCAGACAGGTAAGGATTGGCCTTCTGAACGATTTTAACATGATACCGGATAGGCACCATACCGATTTTATATAAGCGGTAGGTGTACGTACCCTTAACCGATACACGTTTATCGGAAAAATGATTGCCCGGAAAGTACCTTTTGAACACCCACTTGTGGCCTTTGCCACCATGTTGGCGGGTAGCCCATTTCCAGGGTTGTCCGAAGATGAAAATCTCCAGTTTCCTGAAGGTGTTTTTTGAGCAAATGCCCTTGTTATAATTCGACCACCCCCGGATAACCGGGTTTAGTTTCCTTATGAGGGCATGAGCAGGCAGTCCATGGCTTTCCCGTACAATAAGTTTTATCTTATCTTTGAAAGCCTGAACAGATTTCCGTGATGGTTTTATCAGCAGTTTACCCTTGTATTTGCGGATATGCTGTGATAAAAAGTCAAACCCCTGGTCAATATTGGTTATTTTGGATTTCTCATCAGAGAGCCTAAGCCCCCGTTCTTTGAGAAAATCCTTAACAAGCGGTATGATTTGATTAGTAATTATCGCTTTATCATTAGCGGTAATAATAAAATC
>CAZKUB010000072.1:0-2007 GCA_964555835.1 uncultured Thermoplasmatales archaeon | reverse complement strand
TGTTTTAAAAAAGAATCATCATCCTCCCACGTAGCTATATATTCATAACTACAAAGCTTTACAGTTTCGTTAAATTTTTTTCCAAGTATTGGTATTTTTTCGTCTATATTATAGATTTTAACTTCTGGATGATCAAAAATAAATTTTTGATATTTGCAATCATTCAAAATGACTAATTCTTTTTTCCCCGGCCACTCTTGATCCAAAAAACATTTTATATTATTTTCGATAATAGCTTTTGATCTGCCGTATGTAGCACAATAACAGGATATCGCGGGATACATCTTAGAGATTCTCACAAGAGGGTTGTATAATGCCGTACCCTTGATGCTTTTTGTTTTGCATATTTTTTTGACTTAATTGCAATGCATTTTGTTTAAATAAATTGATATAATTATCTCTGTTAGATAGTATCTTACCTGTTTTTTTTGCATAAGCTTTTGCTATTGCTGCACATCCTACAGCAAATGGATTAGCCATACTAGTCCCACTCATTATAGCATAATTATTATCTGGAAAACAACCAATGATATTCTCGCCAGGAGAAAGAAAATCTAAGCTTTCCCCAGCACAAGAAAAATTAGATCTATTAAGCTTGGTGTCTACAGAACCTATTGCTATGGTTTCTTTGTATTTTGCAGGATACATAACATCATGGTCTGATCCAGAGTTGCCAGCAGCACAAAATATAACGACATTATTTTTTGTTGCATATTCTACAGCATATCTAACACTACTAGCATCATAGGGAGATCCCAAAGACATGGTGATAAAGTCACATTTTTGATTTACGGCCCAGATCAAAGCATCTGCAATAGTTTCATTGCTGCCATTTCCGTCTCCGTTTAATGCTTTAATAGGTACTATTTTAGATTTTGGTGCCACTCCTACAATACCTAAAAGGTTATTAGCGGCAGATATTGTGCCACACACATGTGTACCATGACCATTGTCGTCGTAAGGATCTTTATTTGGGTCTACAAAGTTTTTTCCTTGTAAAATATTAATTTTTAAATCATCATGATCTAGATCGCATCCAGTATCTATGACCGCTATTTTTATAGATTCGCCTTGAGAATATTTCCATTCTTGCGGAATATGAAATTTTTGTATTTCCCAACCATATATTTGGCCAGCATGTCTATTAAAGCCAAATATGTTTTCTTTAATGTGTGGTAATAGCGAACAATCTTTTTTCAACATGATTAATTATTATAATACTTGTGAAGCTATTAAGCATCCTTTAGAAACAGCGTGTAATGGATCTGTTGCATGAACCACATCTTTTACGGCTAGAGGAAAGCCATTGTCTTGTAGTTTTGTTGTAAATAACTCTATATATCCTTTTGCTTGAGATGTTCCTCCAGCAACAACAATTTTAAGAGGATTTTTAAATTTAGGCAAAGATTTATGATTAGACAAAGCATTGGCTAGTTGTTTAGTTGTATAATCAATTAGTCTTTCGTAATAAGAAGAAACTGCCGCAAGCACGAGATTATCGTTCTGGTCGCCTATTTTAAAATCACCACCCTCCTTCTCTGCCTGAACAACACTATCGGTTTCTCCGGTGGCTATAGCACTCATACGATCAATCCAATCGCCTGACTTTGTGGTACTAAAGACTACTGTTGGTTCTCCATTCAACATAACACAAACATTCGTCATGCCAGCACCACAACTTACTGCTATGCCAGTATAGTCATCATCAGCCAATTCAGCATAACACAAAGCCTCTGCCTCATTAATTGCTCTAGCGTCATAACCACATTCTGCCAAAACGCTTTTTACAACATCTTCATGATAGCCAACATCAAAATCATCATCTTCTTGATCTACTGGTTGTGCAGGAACGCAGAATACGAGTTTTTCTCCTGGTTCTGAGGCTGTGCCGACTACCTCTTTTAATATAAATGCTAGTACTCTTTTTGCATCTTTTTCTTTTGCGGAAACCACACCCCTATACATAGGACGTTTTGCTATATCGTTTCTTTCTATGGCTTTTTCTAT
>CAZKUB010000071.1:0-11234 GCA_964555835.1 uncultured Thermoplasmatales archaeon | reverse complement strand
CAGCACGAGAAGCAGCTCCCTCAGCCTGTGCTATTGAATCGACAAGGTTTTTAGGGTAATGAGCAGCACCACATACATATATTCCATCTGTTGCAAAATCAAGAGGACGGATTTTTGCGTGTGCCTCCATGAAAAAACCACCAGCATCTGCAGGTATCTTAAGCATATTTTTAAGTGAATCTGTAAAAACCTCACCCTGAGTATTTATAGTTAGAACTACAAGGTCTGCATCTATCGTTATTTCTTCATGTAGTATATCGTCATAAACTTTTACAGTAACTGAGGAGTCCTTTGGATTTTTTTTATCAAGAATTATTTTTGGTTTTTTATCACCAGCATAACGAATAGTGGTAACATGATTGTTTTTAATTACGTTAGAATAATACTCTTCTTCTTCCTTTCCAAAAACTCTCATATCACGATAAAGCAAATAAACATTTGAATTAGGATATTTATTATTCAAAAGTTTTGCATTTTTTATAGAAACGCCACAGCCTATACGGCAGCAATATGGTCTTTTCTCATCCATAGCACCTGCACAATTAATTATTACAATATTTGTAGGTGTTTTTTTGAAAGAGTTATTTTTAATTCTTTTCTCAAGTTCTGTCTGAGAAATAATGTTATTGTTTTTACCATATTGATATTCACCTTGAAGATCTATTTCTTTAAAACCTGTTGCAACAATTATTGTTCCAAACTCGATTTTTGTTTTTTTACCTTTTTGTTTAATAACGCCTTTGTAGTTTCCAATAAAACCATCAACATCCTCAAGCTCAGCACCGGTGTAGATGGTTATAAGTTTATTTTTATTAACTTGCTCAATTAATGGTTTTATTATATCACTTGTTTTTGTATCTGATGAAAACATTGAATGTAGTTCTTTTAATCTTCCTCCAAGTTTTTCATCTTTTTCAACAAGTATTATTTTAATACCCATATCAGCTAGAGCAAGTGCGGCTTTCATACCAGATACACCTCCACCGATAACAAGGCTTTTGGGTATTATTGAAAATTCTTCTTCAGCGAGTGGTTCAAGTAGACTAACCTTTGCAATAGATGCTCTTACAAGATGAATTGCTTTACTAGTTGCCTTATCCCAATCATCTGAATGAACCCATGAGCAATGATTACGGATGTTGGCCATTTCAAAAAGATATTTGTTCAGACCTGCTTCTTGGAGTGTATCCTGAAAAAGCCCTCCATGAGTACGAGGTGAACAGGCAGCAACAATAATACGATTAAGATTATGTTCTTTGATTTTTTCTTTGATTTTTTTACAGCTATCCTCTGAGCAAGCAAACATCATATGCTCTGCATATTTCACATAGGGTTGTTTTTCTGCATCTTTTGTAACTTTTTCAATATCTAGATAACTTGCTATGTTTTTACCACAGTGACAAATAAAAACACCGATACTGGGTTCTTCACCTATAACATCACGCTCTGGTGGAAATTTTCTACCGATGTGTTTTTCTCTATCTTTAATTGGTGCTACTGCTTTTGCAGCAGCTCCACTTGCCATAGAAACACTATCTGGAATATCCTTCGGACCTTGTATGCATCCTGCAAGAAACACACCATCACGAGTTGATTGAATTGGATTAGTGAGAAGAGATTGTTGTTTGAAAAAACCATTTTCATCTACTTGAATTCCAAGGGTTTCTCCTAGTTTTTTATTATTTTTATTTGGAATAATCGCTGTTGAAAGCACAAGTATATCCACAGTTTTTTCTTCGACTTTACCTGTAAGTGTATCCTTATATCGGATAGTTATCGATTTATCTTTATTTTCATAAACAGAGGAAGGCCTACCTCTAATGTAATCAATTCCAAGGTCTTTTGCATGATCATAATATTGTTGGAAATCTTTACCATATGCTCTTATATCCATGTAATAAATTGAGATATCAATATCAGGATATGACTCTTTGACAATAGATGCTTCTTTTGTTGCATACATACAGCATACACGTGAGCAATAAGGAAAACCGAGTTGTTCACTACGAGAGCCCACACATTGTATCCAGGCAATACTCTTTGGTTTTTTACCATCGGATAAGCGAAGAGGTTTGCCTTCAGTAGGACCAAATGAAGAAAGAAGTCGCTCAAACTGCATCGCAGTTATAACATTTTCATATTTTCCATATCCATATTCCCGTCTCATCTCAGAAGGTTCAAATACTTCAAAACCTGTTGCAACTATTACACTACCAACTTTTACTTCTATTTCTTCGGATTTTTCTAAAAAGTTTATTGCTTCAGGTTCACAGACTCTATCACAAAAACCACAGCCAATACAGTTTTCATAATCAATGGTATATACTATTGGAACTGCTTGCGGGAATTCTATATATATTGCTTTGCGAGTCGAGATTTTTTCATCAAAAGAACTTACAACATCAACTGGGCAGACTTGGGCGCAATCATCACATCCAGTACATTTATCAGGATCAACATATTTGCTTTTACGCCAGATATTTGCCTTGAAATCACCAGGTTTACCATCCAGTGAGTTAATCTCAGCATATGTAATTAGCTCTATATTTGGATGACGAGAAAGCTCAACCATTTTAGGAGCTGCAGTACAAATACTACAATCATTTGTTGGAAATGTTTTATCAAGTTTTACCATTGCACCTCCTATCGTCGAGGTTTTATCAATGATTACAACTTTGTAGCCTTTATCAGCAGTGTCAAGTGCTGCCTGCATCCCTGAGATACCTGCGCCAACTATAAGCACATCTGCATTGATGATTCGTTTTTTTCCTTTTTCTGCCAGTTGAGATACTAATTTTTTAGTACTTTTGAGCTGCGGCATTTCTTTATTTTCTATGATTTCTTCTGGCTCATCATAAAAATAATCATCCTGCAAAGGAATTCCAAGATCATGGTCAATTTTTTTATTATAGCTTTTTAAGGGCATTTTTTCCAGCCTCAAAACCTCGTTCAAAGGCTTTAACATTTAAATCTACAAATTTCTTAGGAACACTATCAATTACTGCTTCTTTCACAGCATCATACTCTAACAACCCTGAAATACTTGTGAACGCTCCGACCATTACAATATTTGTAACAATTTTATTTCCAAGTTCTTCAGCAATTTTTAGTGCTTGAACTTTATAAAGCGGGCGTCCGATATCATGTTTTTTAACAAGATCAGGGTCAATAACTATTATTGTGTCTTCACGGATATCATCCCGATAACTGTCAAAAGATTCCTGTGACATTGCAAGTAAAACATCGACACTTAATGGTCGCGGGTATCCTATTTTTTCATCTGAGATTATTATCTCAGAGCGAGCAGCTCCGCCTCGTGCTTCAGGGCCATAAGACTGGCTTTGTACTGCTTGATAATCCTGAAATACCGATGCTGCTTTTCCAATGATGAAACCTGAGAGTATAACTCCTTGTCCGCCAAAGCCACAGACTCGGATTTCTTTTTTCATTTTCTGCCTCCTTTAGAAACTTTATTTTGTAGCTTATTGACAAGAAGTTCATATTGTTCAAAAAAACCTGATTTTTGAATATCCTGAAAAACACCAAGTTGCATTTTATCTTTAACCTGTGATTTTTCTTCATCTGTTCCATAATTCATAATTTTTTCATAATCTTCTTTTAAAATTGTATTATTATCATACCATTCCCAGTGTTTTTTGATATCACCAAGTTTATTACGACGGCCATAAGCAGTTGGACATGGAGCTAAAAATTCTAGTAAAGAAAAACCTTTTTTTTCAAGTCCTTTTTTTACTGATTTAATCGGTCGATATGGATGAGAGACATTCCATCGGGCTACATAGTTTGCACCAAGTGCACATGCAAGATTACATATGTCAAAGGGATGTTCGATATTTCCATATGGTGCTGTTGTTGCGATACTGCCTAATGGCGCGGTTGGAGCAAGTTGTCCACCAGTCATACCATAAATAAAATTATTAATCATTATCACTGTAATATCTATATTGCGCCTGGCTGCATGAATAAAATGATTCCCTCCGATGCCTGCACAATCTCCATCACCGGTGAAAACAACTACATGAAAATCAGGATTTGCAGCTTTTATCCCTGTTGCAAAAGCAATTGCTCGACCATGAGTTGTATGAAGTCCATCAGCGTGGATATAACCTGGTAATCTTGAAGAACAACCAATACCTGACGCAAATATCACCTTATCCATATCCCAGCCTAATTCCTCAAGAGCCCAAAAAGTATATTCTAATACAACGCCGTGACCGCAGCCGTTGCAAAATATCGTCGGCCACATTCCCTCTCTTAGATATTTCTTGTTTAATTCTTCAGCAGTTTTTACTTCCACCATTATTTTTTCCCTCCTAATATTTTATAGAGTTCATCTGGCAGATGCATCTCACCACCTATTTTTGGTGCAGATACCACTTCACAATGTTTCCCTGCATATTCTTGTACAGGATGAACAATTTGTCCAAGGTTCATCTCAGGAACAATTATTTTATCAACTTTTTTTGCAAGTTTAGTTATTTCTTTTTCAGGGAAAGGCCATACGAGTTTTAAGCGCAATAATCCCACTTTAATACCATTTTTTCTACCCATCTCCATTGCTGATTCTGCAGGTCTAGCAGTAGCACCATAGGTTACAAAAGCAATATCTGCGTCGTCTAAATTCAATTTTTCAACCATTACAAGTTTATCAGCATCATCTGAAATTTTTGTTGTAATTCTTTTTACAAGGCGTTCATGATCAGGTTGTTTATCAGTTGCTGGAAAACCTTTCTCATTATGAGTAAGACCTGTGACATAAGTTCTATAACCTGATCCAAATGTCGGAAAATCAGGAATCTTACAGTTTTTTTTTGTTTGAGAATTTGAAAATGGTATGAATTTTTTCTTATCAATCGTTGCAGTAACCCTATCAATAATTTCAAGATCTTTTTCATCAGGAATAATCACTCTTTCTCTAAGATGCCCTACTTCCCCATCTGTCATAACAAGGGCTGGATTTCGATATTTTTCTGAAAGATTAAATGCTTGAATTGTAAAATCCATACATTCTTGAACAGTACTTGGTGCAAAAGCTAATGCTTCAATATCACCATGAGTACCCCATCTAGCCTGCATCATATCACCCTGTGCGCCAAGTGTTGGCTGACCCGTCGAGGGGCCGGTTCTTTGAACGTTGACAATAACACAAGGAGTCTCGGTCATAACAGCATAGCCATAATTTTCCATCATAAGTGAAAAACCTGGGCCGGATGTAGCAGTCATTGATTTTGCACCCCCCCATGCAGCACCAATTACTGCCGCAATGCTGCCAATTTCATCTTCCATTTGAATATAGGTTCCTCCAACTCGTGGAAGTCTACGTGCCATACCTTCAGCGACCTCTGATGCAGGGGTTATTGGATATCCACCAAAAAAAGAGCAGCCAGCTAATAATCCTCCATACACACAGGCGATATCGCCGAGTATAAACTGTACTTTTTTACCTAAAACGTTTCTAATAAGTTCAGGATCTCGTTTATATATCATTTTAAAAATCCTCCTACCGGACTAAGTAAGGTTTTTTTGTAGTTTTTTTTATCCTCTTTATCAAATATTACCATTAATGCTAAATCAGGGCAGATTAACTCACAGTATCTGCAGTAATTGCATTCGTTTTCTTTTTTTAATTGAGGTGGACGAATGCCTCTTTTATTCAGTCGATCAGATTCTTCAAGAGCGCCGACTGGACATCTGTCTATACAAATGTTGCATCCTTTGCACCAATCATCTTTTACTTCTATCATTAACACACCTTTTTTATCAGAAAATGTCTAAAGCTCGAGAAATTGCCATCTCTCCACGATACTCGGGAAGCAATATCGGGGCTTTTTTTTCCGTTTTAATGTTGGCTTTTTCAACCATTTTGTTATATTTATCGATATGGCTCAATGTAAGTTTTCCAAGTTTTACCTTTTTTACGTATTTAGCAGCATAAATACCAGATCGGCGGCCAAATACATTATAATCAAGTAGGGAGTTTCCCATAAGTCTGTTTTTTCCATGAACTCCACCGGTTACCTCACCTGCTGCAAATAAACCAGGTATTCTTGTCTCCGTTCTTTCATTGATTTCGACGCCTCCGTTTTGATAGTGAAGAGTTGGATATACAAGAATAGGATGTTTTGTCATGTCAATTCCAAATCGATTGAATTTACGGAATTCTCCGGCTAGTTTTGTTTCAATGGTTCCTTTACCATGTATAATATCTATCATTGGGGTATCAAGCCATACACCAGGCATACCTGTCGGCGTTTCTAGTCCATTGCCTTTTTTACACTCATTGATAAAAGCCGCTGATTCGACATCACGAGGTTCTAAAGGAAATACAAATGGGTCGCCGTTTTTATTTAGTGGTTTTGCCCCGAGACCACGGATTTTTTCAGTTGATAAAATTCCTACTAAAGGCTCTGGATATGCATCTCCTGTTGGATGTATTTGAATTGTATCTAAATCAAGTAGGTTAGCGCCTGTATGATAAGCCATTATTAGTCCATCACCTGTAGCACCATAATGATTAGTAGTTGGGTAGTTGGAGAGATGTAGTCGACCACTTCCACCAGTAGCTAGAATTGTTGCTTTTGCCCTTATGACATAATATTCATAGGTTTCTATATTAAATGCTATTCCACCTGCAACTTGACCTCCATCATCCATTAGAAGTTCTACAATTGGGCAAAATTCTAACACAGGTATCTCAAGGTTTCTTGATTCATCTCGCATATTTCGTAAAAGTTCCATTCCGGTGTAATCTTTTGCGCTATGCATACGGTTTCTACATGTCCCCCCTCCAGAGAGCTCTTGGAATTCACCGTCTTCCATTCGGTCGTACATAACACCTATTTCTTCATGCCATCTGATAAGTTTTGGTGCATCTAATGCAAGTGCTTTCACCAGCTCAGGTTTATTTGTAAAATGCCCTCCACCGTATATATCTAGATAATGTAAAACAGGGCTGTCTTCAGCTCTATCAGCTGCTTGAATTCCTCCTTGTGCCATCATTGAATTTGCATCACCATGACGAAGTTTGGTAACAATTAATATATTATCTTTTGGAACACCTGATTCATATGCAAAAAGAGCAGCAACAGTACCTGCCCCTCCACCACCTATTATTAGAAGATCCACATCCAAATCTATCTTGCTTAAATCCACTTCTTTTGTATTTAGAATTGATTTTGCCTCCAGCAAATCTACGATACCGTTGTATAAAATTTGTCCTTTGTCGACACCGACCCGTAGTTGTCTTTTAGTATTTTTCATATAATCTGGGTGATATTTTTTAAGAAGTTTCTCTCTTTCTTCAAGAGTCAATGGTTTAACTGATGTAGAAATATTTTTTTTACGCTTGCTTTCAACCTTTTTAATTGATTTTAGCATATACTCCGGATAACCATCTATTAATTTCAACTAATCATCCCCCATTTTTAAACTCTCAGATTTCATATCGTCTCAGCCTCAATTTCTCTATTTTTGTAGAGATCTGTAATTTCTTTCTTATCTTTCTTCATCAAGGCTTTTATTTCTTTGTTGTAATTACCTCGTTCAACTTCATCGATTCGTTTTTTTAGATCCTCAGATCGTTTATCCAAATATTTACCACGGAGCCTTCTTGCAAGTTGGGATAGATGATAATGTTTTATATCCGCAGGACATCTCATAGCACATACACCACATTGGATACAATCAAAGGAAATCTCAGCACATTTTGAAATATCCCCGCGGATGGCATTTTGAATATATTTCATAACCTCAACATCTTGAGGGCATGATTTTGTACAAGTATTACATGAGACACAACGGGCAATTTCAGGATATATAGTCAATAGGACACTATCGCTGGGTTTAATTTTATTAATATCATAATCTGCTTTATTTGCAGGAACAAAAGGAAGCTGAACTAGATACATTTTATCTTCGACTACTTTTTGACATGCTAAAGCAAAACCGAGTTTCTGTTCATCTCCGGTTCTATAAACCGTTGAGCATGCTCCGCAAAAACCTGCTCTACAGCCACAGCCTCTTACAAACTTATATCCAGCATATTCAATTGCTTTCATTATTGTAAGTCCTGTTGGAACACGATAACTTTTTCCCATTATGAATACTTCTAAAGTCCCTGTTTCTTTGTCTATATTATCCGACTTTTTTACTTCATTTTTTTTGATAAGGACTTGTTCTTTTTTAGTCATACAATTTATCACCTTGCAAAACAAATTTAGTTTTATGTTTTTTAAAAAGTAATTTTGTGTTTTTTTTGGTTGGTTGAATGCTATAGTTTTGTGCATTCTTTACCATTTTTTCAATCACAATAGTTCCCCATAATAATTGTATTTTGGATGAAAACATAGGATATAAATCTTTTTATTTTAAATTCTCTGCAAAGTAGATAGTTTACCAAAAAATATTATTTGTATCAATATATCTTTAATTTTTGCACCATATATTGTTTTGTACGTTATTTTTTATCACAATGGAAAAAAGTTAAATATCCAGTTTTACATATTATCATTAAGGTTTATATAATGCTAAAGATGAAACATACAGAAAAATTAACGCTTTATGGCATTGTAAATTATCCTGATTTAAACGATAAACAGCTTTCAGAAAAATTAAATCTAAAACATTCTACTCTTACATCAATTAGAAATAGATTAAGAAAAAATGAGTACTATCGAACTATTGTAATACCAAGACTTCAAAATATGGGATGTAAAATGCTTGTAGTGATCTATACAAACTTTAGTCCCTTAATCCCATTAGAAGAAAGAGTGAAAATAACCGGAGAAACCATCGAAATCTTTGAGGAAATATTCTTCTCAGTTGGTGAACAGGACAAAGGTTTTTCTATTAGTCTTTCAAAAGATTATGCGACTATTGCAAGAATTAATGATATAAGAACTCAAACATTTGGCGGGCGTGGATTACTTGAGGAAGAACGGCCAAAAATGATAGTTTTTCCTTTTGAAATTAGCAGAGTCTATCGTTTTTTTGATTTTGCACCTTTGTTGAATAGCTGCTTTAATCTAAATTTTGTATTAAATGAAAATTCTAAAGATATTGCGTTTAGAACTATTGATGATATATCTCTTCAAGATACTGAAAAAAATGTATATTGTATGTTAGTGAAATATCCTGAAATGTCAGATACAGAAATTGCTGAAAACGTTGGTGTTTCACGTCATACTGTATCTAGATTGAAAAGAAAGTTTGAAGATAGAAAACTTATAAGAAAAATCAATTTGCCAGACATAAAAAAAATGGGTTTTGAAATTTTGACTTTTTATCATATTAAATTTGATCCAAGTAATCCTCCCGATATTGATAAAGATGAAGCATCCATATTAATGAGCAGTTCAACTATTTTTATGGCTAGCAGACAATTCGAAGCAATCCTATTAACGATTCACAGAGATTATGATGATTATGCAAATGATAAAAATAGGATTATGCATATATTAAAAGAAAACAAATGGATTGCGGAAAAAACTTTGATTCAAACATATAGCTTGAATTCTTTGGTTTTTATTAAGAATTTTAAGTTTGCCCCAATAGCAATGAAGATGGTTGGAAGTGATTTTCTGATTTAAAAAAGCTCTTAAATATAGGAATTTACATTCTCCAATCTCATGAAACTTTTTGAATATAAAGGAAAGGAGCTTTTTAAAAAGTTTGACATTTCAGTTCCGAACGGAAGACTTGTTGAAAAACAAAAAGATTTTGATGGCTTGACCTTTCCAGTTGTACTTAAGGCACAGGTTCCCATAGGCGGACGTGGTAAAGCAGGTGGCATTAAAACTGTTAATAATATCAGTGAAGCAAAAGAAAAACTTTCTAATATTTTAGGAATGAACATCCGGGGATATAAAGTCAGTAAAGTTCTTGCTGAAGAAATGGCTAAAATTAAAAAAGAATTATATCTTAGTATTTCTTTAGACCGATCAAAGCGAATGCCGTGTATTATGGCAAGTGCTTCAGGGGGTATGGATATTGAATCTGTACCAGATAAAGAAATTTTTAAAGAATGGGTTAATCCTTTAATTGGAATTCAGCTTTTTCATATTAGATCTATTATATCTAAATTAGACTTAGATAAAGAACAAAGTAAAGAAATATCAAAAGTTCTTTTTAAGATTTATAACCTTTTCAGAGAATATGATTGTGAACTTGTTGAAATAAATCCACTTATTATTACCAAAGAAAATAGTGTTATGGCCTTGGATTCAAAAATAATTATTAACGATGATGCTTTGTTTAGACACCAAGATATAGAACATGAACAAGTTGAACTAACTTTACTTGAAAAAGATGCAAAGGAAAAAGGCATTGCATTCGTGCAACTTGGAGGAAATATCGGTGTTATTGCTAATGGTGCAGGACTTACGATGGCTACCCTTGATGCTCTTACCTATTACAAAGGGGAAGGTGGAGTGTTTTTAGATCTAGGTGGAACTGATGATCCTGAAAAAGTAAAGCAGGCTTTTGAACTTATGAAAAAAGCAAAACCAAAGGTGATTTTTTTAAATCTTTTTGGTGGTATTACTAAGTGTGATACCGTCGCAACTGGTGTTAAAGCAGTTATTACCAAAGAAGGCATTGATTGCCCAGTAATCACTCGTATTAAAGGTATGAATGAAGACACTGCTAAAGAGATTCTAAAAGATGCTGGTTTAATCACTGCAACTACTCTTCAGGATGCAGCAAAGCGTTCTTCTACACTTGCTGGAGGGAAATAATATGTCTATTTTTGTTGATGAAAAAAACAAGGTTATTGTTCAGGGTGCTACCGGTCATCAGGGTGTTTTTCATATTGGTGAAATGAAAAATTTTGGAACGAAAGTTGTTGCAGGTGTAACACCTGGTAAAGCAGGACAAGATGTTCATGGTGTCCCAATTTTTAACACAGTCCAGGAGGGTGTAGATAAAACTGGTGCTGATACAAGTTTAATATTGGTTCCTGCACGTTTTGCAAAAGATGCAGTATTTGAAGCACTTGACGCAGGAATAAAAACAGTTGTGACAATAACTGAGAATATTCCATTTCATGATGCAATGGAGTTTGTACATTATGCCAAATACAAAGATGCAGTATTAATTGGCCCAAATTGTCCAGGTATCGCAAGCCCGGGTAAAACCAAAGTTGGCATTTTACCAGGTAGTATTTTTTTGGAAGGTAATGTAGGTGTTGCAAGTCGTTCTGGAACATTAACTTATGA
>CAZKUB010000070.1:0-1673 GCA_964555835.1 uncultured Thermoplasmatales archaeon | reverse complement strand
CACGGGAGTTCGAATCTCCCCCCTCGCGTTAATATAATTTTTTTACTAAAATTTTTAATATCAATTCTAAATTACACTTGATATTATGAAAGTTTTTTATGGTGCCGCGATACAGGGTTCAAAGAACAGAAAAGAAAGAGCTGCTGTTCATGAATTCATAATTCAGACAATAAAAAAACAAGGTTTTAACGTATATACGGAGCATACAACAGGTAAAACATATAAAGAGGCAATAAAAAAGTTAGAGCAATCAATAGGAAAGCTTCCAAAAAATGATATACAGCGAAGGATATATGTGCGCAATAAAATGATAGAAGCAGTTGAGAGTGATATCAAAGCAGCAGTTTTTGAAGTGTCAACTCCTAGTTTAGGAACTGGTATTGAACTTGCACATGCATATCTAAGACCAAGGATAGGATTATCCACAATTCCAGTTCTTGCGTTATATGAAAAAGATTATTGGCCGAACAAATTATCAACAATGATAAGAGGTATAGCCAAAGAAGATGTACCTCATTTAAGTTTAGTTGAATATAAAGAATTAAAAAATGTTGAGAAGATTATAACTGGTTTCCTGAAGAATGTTAAATGATTTCTTGTTTAGTTTTTATTATCCATAGCCTAATTTGATTTTGGGCTCTTTAACTCAGTGATATCACGTGAGATGCCCATTGTACCAATAATATTACCTTCTGTATCGAAACGAGGTATTTTTGTAATAGAAACCCAACGAGTAACACCATCAACTCCTGTTATTCTCTCAATTTTATTTATTATAAATTTACCTGTTTCAAGTATTTCCTTATCATCCTCAAATGCTTTTTTTGCTTCATCGGGAGATAAAAAGTCAAAATCTGTTTTACCAACTATCTCTTCAGGTTTAACATTTAAATAATCTGCTTTTGCTTTGTTTACTTTTATGAATTTGTTTTGATCATCCTTGAAATATATTAAATCTGGAACATTATCCATAAGTGTTTGAAGTAGTCCATGCTCCTTTGAAAGCTTAATCTGCGTTTTTTTACGATCTTCTATATCGCGGATAACTAAAACGAAATTGTCAATTTCGTTCTCCTTTCTTACAAGGAAAAACGAACTAATCTCAACAGTTATAACTTCAGTATTTTTAGCTATTACTTCTGTTTCTTGACTTGTAGCAATTTTTTTAGATAAAAGCTCCTGGAACTGACTTACTACAATAGATAAGGATTTTGGTGTTAAAAGACCCATGCTTAAAAAATTATTGCCAACTATATTCTGTTTAGTATAACCAAAAAACTTTAATGCTTGTGAATTTACATCGATTATTTCGCCACGAGCATCAAGAACAAGCATTCCATCAGTGGAGCATTCAAATAATCCTTTAAATTTTTCTTCGCTTTCTTTAAGTAGTTTTTCTGCTTTTTTCTGTTCAGTAATATCTTTTATAACACCAATTGAGCCCGAAACCTCATTTTTTTCATTTTTAAGAACACTAATGGAGATATTAACATCTAGTATCTCATCGTTTTTTGTATACATTTTTGTTTCAAGATTATGCTGCATGCCTTTCTCGCGGATATTTTCAGAGCAGATTTTTTTCCATTCATCAGGCGGATAAAGCATTGCAACTGGTTTATTTAGCAGTTCGTCTTCACCCATGCCTAGAAGTTTTTCTGCATATTTATTCCAAG